>JABDCF010000127.1 GCA_013288235.1 Bacteroidota bacterium
AAATTTTTCAGTTTATCAGGGTAATATAGTTTCGTCCCGGCCATCAAATACCTGTAACGTTTTACCATTGCAGTTCCGAATGATTTTATAGCCGTATCAATATTGGTATTTTGCTGCAAAGCACGGTTAGCCGCCTTTAACAGGCTACCATCGTCAATCCCCGAAACGGCAAAATAATTTGTCCCCACATGGTGAATTTTACAAACGGATTCGAAATTATTAATGCCATTATTATCACTAAAGAAAAAAGTCCTTTTGCTATCAGCTGCAATGTATATGTTGCCGTCATCGCCAATATAAATAGCAATGCAGGTTGAAAAGCCCTTAAACGAGCATAACATCAAAAAGCAGGTGATTAATAATTTGTTCATTTTTAATTTACATAAAATTAACTAATTATTAACATTAAAACAATAATGGGGCAGTAAAAAAATAAAATAATTAGAGTTGAATACAGGGAAATCGCTTTTAATATTTGTATCTGCATTTTCCATAGCCGATGGGTTTGAAAACCCGTCGCTATACATTAATTGTATTGGGTAGGGGTGTTTTATTTGATCCAATTGTTTTATTTATTCAATGCTGCTTTTAGAATTATTGACTGCTTTTGACATAGCGATGGGTTTTCAAACCCATCGCTATCCGGTGATTACGCTAATTATGGTTAAAAGCGATTTGCCTGCGGTAGAATGCGGTGAAGAAGCTTTTAATTAAAGTTTAGCTATCTTTAACCGTAAGCCTTACATTTATCCAATTATGACGAAAAACCTTCCGCCCTTTTTTAGCTTAAAATTTTTACTAAGCCTGGTATTTATTTTGGTATCCCGGGTAGCTTGTGCGCAATACAAGTACCCGTTTCAAAACCCCAACCTGCCAACAGAAGACAGAATAACTAACTTACTTTCGTTAATGACGCTTGAAGAAAAGGTGAACTGCCTGGGCACCAACCCAACCATTGCTCGTTTGGGTGTTAAAGGGACGGGACACGTAGAGGGCTTGCATGGCTTAGCTATGGGGCTTGAAGGTAACTGGGGGCGTAAAACGCCTGTGCCTACTACTATATTTCCGCAGTCGATAGGCATGGCCGAAACCTGGGATACAGACCTGTTACAGCAGGCCGGCGCTATGGAGGCCTTCGATACGCGCTATATGTTCCAGAGTGAAAAATATAAAAAAGGCGGGCTGGTAGTGCGGGCGCCGAATGCCGATATTGGCCGCGACCCACGCTGGGGCCGCACCGAAGAGTGTTATGGCGAAGACGCTTTTTTTAATGGAACCATGGCCGTAGCCTATATTAAAGGCTTGCAAGGGAACGACCCTAAATATTGGATGACTGCCGCCCTGATGAAACATTTTTTGGCAAACAGCAACGAAAACGGGCGCGACAGCAGCTCATCTGATTTTGACGAACGGCTTTTCAGGGAATATTATTCGGTACCGTTCCGTATGGGCGTTGAGCAGGGCGGTTCAAGGGCGTATATGGCATCGTATAATGATGTTAATGGCATACCGCAGGCCGTAAGCCCCATGTTGAAAAATGTGACTGTTGATGAATGGGGGCAAAACGGTATCATCTGCACCGATGGCGGCGCATACCGCCAATTAGTAACTGCTCACCATTATTACCCCACCCTTGCCGAGGCTGCTGCGGGTTGTATAAAAGCAGGCATTAACCAGTTTTTGGACACTTACAAACCCGGCACAATGGAGGCGCTACAAAAAAAATTGATCACCGAAGCTGAGATTGACGGGGTGCTGCGCGGTGTTTTCAGGGTGATGATAAAACTTGGTCAGCTCGATCCGCCGCAAATGGTGCCTTATGCCAGCATTGGTACAGGGCCGGAGCCCTGGCTGTCGCAAAAAAACCGCGACTTTGTGAGGCTTATCACCCAAAAATCTATCGTGCTGTTAAAAAATGACAAAGGCTTGTTACCCCTTGATAAAAATAAAATTAAATCGATAGCCGTGGTTGGCCCGCGCTCCGCCGAGGTGTTACAGGATTGGTACAGCGGCGTGCCCGCTTATAGCGTAAGCATATTGGAAGGAATAAAAAATAAAGTTGGTGCAAACGTGGTTGTAAGCCATACTACCGATAATAACCTGGCCATTGCGATGGCAAGATCATCGGAAACGGTAATTGTTTGCGTAGGCAATAACCCGACCGGGAATTTAGGGTGGAAAAAGGTTGATGGCCCAAGCGAGGGCCGTGAAGCGGTTGACCGCCAAAGCATTTCGTTAGATAGCGCACAGGAGGCATTGCTAAAAAATATATACAAGGTTAACCCCAATATTATTTTGGTGATGGTAAGCAGCTTTCCGTATGCCATTAACTGGGAGCAGGCCAATATCCCGGCAATTATCCACATCACCCATTGCAGCCAGGAACAGGGCAATGCCATGGCCGATGCCATATTCGGCGATATAAACCCCGGCGGCAAACTGGTACAAACCTGGCCCGATTCGCTGTCACAGCTGCCGCCAATGATGGATTACAACATCAGGCATGGCCGTACTTATATGTACCTTAAAGATAAACCGCTTTATCCTTTCGGGTTTGGGTTAAGCTATACCACCTTTCAATATGGCAACTTAAAAACCAGCGCCGATAAACTGGATAAAAACGGCGAAATAACGGTAAGTATAGATGTAAAAAACGCAGGCAGTCGTGCAGGCGATGAGGTGGTGCAGCTATATGTAAAACACCTTAAATCGAAAGTTGAGCGGCCGCAGGAAGAATTGAAAGGTTTTAAACGGATAACCCTAAACCCCGGCGAAACACAAACCGTTACCATAAAACTACCAGCCTCGGCATTGGCCTATTGGGATGTGGCTAAGAAAGGTTTTGTTGTGGAAAAGGAGCCGGTGCAGTTGATGGTGGGCAGTTCATCGGCGGATATTAGGGGGGAGAGGGTTGTTGAGTTGAGGTAAGCATATCTGCCCAGGGCAGACTTACGAAGTTTTAAAAACTTCGTAAGTCTTTGAATTTTTAAAAAAAAATATGAAAATTTATTATTTACAGCCATTTCCAAAACCGAAATTAGACCAGATAAAGTTTCCTCCTCCTAAAAAAAGAAAGTAGTTAACTGACGTTGTAAAAATCCTTCTATTTTATGGATAATATGTATTCCTCCTTCAACTCCCCCAAACACGCGGCGCACATACACCCTTCATAGTTCTCGCTGATATACTGCACTTCGTTCAAATTTAACTGCACAGTGCTGCACTGACATTTGGTGAAGGCATTTGCCTTACACTCCATGCTTTTGCCGCGTCGCTCACATTGGATGATTTCGTGTTTAGAACTCATAAAGCAAATATATTAAAAAGAAAAGACGCCCCCGGTTTGGGAGCGTCTTTTGCATATTACTTATTAATTCCGACTTCGGCATTCCGAATTCCGCATTCAATCTACGCAGAACAAGTAACACAACCTTCCTCCATCGAGCAGCTTGGGCCGGCTGGTATTTCATCGGCAACCTGGTCAACCAATTCAGGTATTACAGGCTCCATGTTTTTGCCGCCCTGGTTTTCAACGGTAAATTTAACCGCTTGCGATGCTGCCTGTGTACGCAGGTAATACATACCTGTTTTAAGGCCTTTCTTCCATGCATAAAAGTGCATTGAAGTAAGCTTGGAAGCGTTAGGCGAATTGATAAACAGGTTTAACGATTGCGACTGGCAGATATAAGCGCCCCTGTCGGCAGCCATATCAATGATGGTACGCATCTTTATTTCCCAAACACTCTTGTACAGGTCTTTCAACTCCTGTGGTATCTCGGCAATATCCTGTACCGAACCATTGGCAGTGATGATCTTATCCTTCATGTTATTATCCCACAAGCCAAGGTTAACCAAATCGCGCAGCAGGTATTTGTTTACGATGATGAACTCGCCGCTCAATACCCTGCGGGTGTATATGTTCGAGGTATAAGGTTCAAAACATTCGTTATTGCCCAATATTTGCGAAGTTGATGCAGTTGGCATTGGCGCAACCAGCAAAGAGTTACGTACACCATGGTTCATTACATCCAGGCGCAGGTTTTCCCAATCCCAGCGGCCGCTATCTGGCTTTACACCCCATAGGTCAAATTGGAACTTACCTTTTGATAACGGCGAGCCTTTAAAGGTTTCATAAGCGCCATCTTGAATAGCCAGGTCTTTCGAAGCGGTCATTGCTGCAAAGTAGATGGTTTCAAATATCTCTTTGTTTAGTTTCTTGGCTTCTTCGCTTTCGAAAGGCAGGCGTAGCTGGATAAATGCATCAGCTAAACCTTGCACACCCAAACCTATCGGGCGGTGCCTTAAATTGGAGTATTCAGCTTCTTTTATAGGGTAGTAGTTATTATCGATGATCTTGTTAAGGTTTAGGGTAGCCTGGTAGGTTACCTCGTATAACTTAACATGGTCAAATATGCCTTCGCGGATATAGCGTGGCAATGCGAGCGAGGCCAGGTTACAAACAGCGACCTCATCTGCCGATGTGTATTCTATAATTTCAGTACAAAGGTTGGAGCTTTTTATAGTGCCCAAATTTTGCTGGTTTGATTTTCCGTTCGCGGCATCTTTGTATAAAAGATATGGAGTCCCTGTTTCCACCTGAGAGTCCAGGATGGCGAACCAAAGCTCCTGTGCCTTTACTACTTTGCGGGCGCGGCCTTCTTTTTCGTATTTGGTGTATAGTTTCTCAAATTCTTTGCCCCAGCAGTCGGCTAATCCCGGCGCTTCATGCGGACAGAACAAACTCCAGTCTTCATTTGCTTCTACGCGCTCCATAAACAAATCTGATACCCAAAGGGCGTAGAACAAGTCGCGGGCGCGGTTTTCTTCTTTACCGTGATTTTTGCGGAGGTCTAAAAATTCAAACACATCTGCATGCCATGGTTCAAGGTATATCGCAAATGCACCTTTGCGTTTGCCGCCACCCTGGTCGACATAACGGGCAGTATCGTTAAATACACGCAACATAGGGATAATACCGTTGCTGGTGCCATTGGTACCTCTGATGTATGAACCTGTTGCACGCACGTTATGTATGCTTAAGCCAATACCGCCAGCACTTTGCGATATTTTAGCAGTTTGTTTCAATGTATCATAAATGCCGTCGATACTATCATCCTTCATGGTCAGCAAAAAGCATGATGACATTTGGGGTTTTGGTGTACCTGCATTAAATAAAGTTGGCGTAGCGTGGGTAAACCAGCGTTCGCTCATTAAATTATAAGTTTTTATAGCGCTTTCAACATCTTCTTTGTGTATGCCGATAGAAACGCGCATAAACAAATGCTGTGGACGTTCTGCAATTTTGCCATCAACTTTTAACAGGTATGATTTTTCGAGGGTTTTGAAACCGAAATAATCGAAGCCAAAATCACGGTCGTAGATAATGGTGCTATCTAAAAGTTCGGCATTCGCTTCAATAATATCCCAAACATCATCAGCCAACATAGAAGCATCCTTACCAGTTTTTGGGTCGATATACTTGTGCAGGATGCGCATCGTTTCGGAAAACGATTTGATGGTGTTTTTGTGCAAGTTAGATACGGCTATACGCGATGCAAGCAAAGCGTAATCAGGATGCTTGGTAGTTAAGGATGCTGCGGTCTCAGCAGCCAGGTTATCAAGCTCCGAGGTAGTTACCCCGTCAAATAAACCTTCGATTACCTTTTTGGCCACATCAATCGGGTCAACCAAAGCAGGGTTTAAACCATAGCATAGTTTTTCAATACGTGCGGTAATTTTATCAAACTTTACCGTTTCTTTTTTTCCGTCTCTTTTAATAACAAACATGTCGACCCCCTTATTTAATTAATATATAACCGTTGATTTATTTGTTTTAGGATTTCGCTGTTTTTTCAGTTTCAATCCTTTGCCTCTCGTCGCCTCACCTAAATCCTCTCCAAAGGAGAGGACTTTAACTTCGCCCTTTTCTAGAACCCTCTCCTTTGGAGAGGGCAGGGTGAGGCACTAAAAGTCCTCGTCCAGCGAAAACGCCTTGCTATCCTGGCTGTTCAGCACCCCGCTTTTTTGATAATCCCCAACTCTTTTTTCAAAGAAATTGGTTTTGCCCTGCAGGCTTATCATCTCCATAAAATCAAATGGGTTTGATACGCCGTAAACTTTATCATAGCCCAGTTCACCCAGCCACCTGTCGGCCACAAACTCAATGTATTGGCTCATTAGTTTGGCGTTCATGCCTATCAGGTTTACCGGCAGTGCATCGGTAACAAATTCTTTTTCTATTTCAACCGCATCGGTAATAATGGCTGTTGCAGCTTCTTTCGATAGCTTATTTTCCAGCATACGATAAAGCAAACAGGCAAACTCGCAATGCATACCTTCATCGCGCGATATCAGTTCATTGCTGAAAGTTAAGCCGGGCATCAGGCCGCGTTTTTTAAGCCAGAAGATAGAACAGAAACTGCCCGAGAAAAATATGCCTTCAACAGCCGCAAAAGCTATAAGGCGCTCGGCAAAGGTTCCGTTGTTTATCCAGCGTAATGCCCATTGCGCTTTTTTACCTACGCAAGGCACAGTATCTATGGCGTGGAACAACCTGTCTTTTTCAGCCGGGTCCTTAATATAAGTATCTATCAGCAGCGCATAAGTTTCAGAATGGATATTCTCCATCATGATCTGGAAACCATAAAAACAACGGGCTTCGGGCAGCTGTACCTCGCTCATAAAATTAATGGCCAGGTTTTCGTTTACAATGCCATCGCTTGCCGCGAAAAACGCCAGCACATGGGATATAAAATGACGCTCGCCATCATTCATACCATCCCAATACTTCATGTCATCACCGAGGTCAATCTCTTCAGCAGTCCAAAAACTTGCCTCGCATTTTTTGTACATTTCCCATATGGCAGGGTACTTTATTGGTAGTATAACAAAGCGGTCTTTGTTCTCTCTTAATAATAATTCGGTCTCCTGTTCCATGTACTGCTTTGTTTTATTATTTGCTATTTTTAAGTCTCCTGGTCATTATTTTATTTCGTTCACTACAGCCGATAACAATACCGTAGCGTTAGTAAAACTTAATTGTGATAAATGCTTTTATCACACCTAACTACTTAATTATCACCCACACACATCGCTGCCAAACTAATTTTATCTTTTGTATGTCAGCCGCCAGTTGGCGGATTGTTCGCCGGCTTTTTCCGGCAAGGGTACCGGTAAATGCTGGCGCCCTGAAAAACTTATAATCAAATATAGGCGATGCATTTTTAAGGTGATAGTTTAAGTTTTTAACACCGCCTATAAGTTATAAACAAAAAATCATCAAAGGTTATGATTGAGTGAATTGCGCCGCATAAACTGCATGTAACGGGAATGTTAAAAAAAATATATCGGCCCAAAAGTTTGGAGTTATCAATGGATCAACTTTCTTTGGGAACAAACTTCATCGACACCGAATTTACACAATGACGCACATTTTTTGGGGTGAGGTATTCGCCTTCAAAAACATGCCCCAAATGGGCGCCGCAATTAGCACAAACTATCTCCACGCGACGGCCATCAGCATCGGGCACGCGCCTAACTGCACCCGGTATTTCGTCATCAAAACTTGGCCAGCCGCAATGCGATTCAAATTTAGTTTCAGAAGTATATAAAGGATTATCGCAGCGTTTGCAAACGTATAAGCCCTGGGCATGGTTATTTAAGAATGAGCCGGTAAATGGGCGCTCAGTACCTTTGTATAATATTACCCGTTCTTCTTCGGGAGTTAATGCGTTGTATTCCATATTGTTTTTGGGATTTCACCGATTTGAGAAAGATTTCACCGATTTTATTTTTTATTTATCTTATCGGCTTATATAAATATACGACAAATGGGTGGATTAATTTGTTTTTAGGTAGGATATTGACATGGTTTTGACAGGGGAATTCAGGTATGCGAACTCCATTTTATCTTGTCTTTATTTCGCTCTATGTATTTATAGCTTTTGTCAAAATATTTTCTCACGGTTCTGTTCAGGTAATGTTTCCATGAAATATCTTCATCACGATAATGGGCCAGCCATGCCATTACATAAGCGATGACCGGCTCGGGCAATCCACCGCTTTTTTGCATTTGCCAGCCATGATGGGTATTTCCCTGCCATTGGTTAAATTTAAAATAAGAGTTCGCCCTAAATATCCCAAATCCAAAAACGAGTGAAGTGAGGTCGGCAAAAAGATTGACATGATCTTCAACCATGTATTCGCTTGTAAGTTTATACTTAGCAAGTTCAACAGAAATTGTCGCAATTAAACCTATAGGGTTGTTCATTTGCCCTGTTTCGATCCATATTTCCTTGCTGCCGAAGCCTTTATCTACCAGTTCGCTCTGTTTGCTTTTCCAGCCGCCTTTTAATTTTTCTGATGGTGTTGCACTTATGCCCTCCGAAATTTCCGTTGGTTTGGTTGAAAAGTACATTATCTGAATTTCCCAGGGCTTGATATTCATGATTGAGGTCAACCTTTCGAGAATAAAATCAACATCGTCTTCGGTAGCGGTAAAATCGTGGTCAAAATACTGCTTATCGGGTGTGACAGTTACTAACGACCGGAACACTTCTGGAGTAAATAACTCCGCAAGCCACAACAAACTGTCTTCCACCCATTCTTTGTCGGTTTCAGTAATTGGCGGTTCATTTTTTCTTTGCCAAAACCAGTTGGTTTTCTCTTTTGGTGCAGGTATTTCGATTGGTTCATACCAATCAGAATTAAGGCTCATTTGTCCGCAACCGCCACGGCGTTTACTACACATCGTATCTTTATAAACCTTACCGCAATTAGGGCAAACCCCATGAGTTTCAAAAGTATTCCACCGGGTGTCACAAACATCGCAAACCCAACGACAGCTTTCATCGGGCTCCCACCCGCATTTAGGGCAACTTATATTTAATCCGCCGATTACCATTATTCTCCTAAAATAAAAAATCCCGGCCAAAACCAGGATCTTTTTAATTATTGAATTATTGAATGTCTGAATTATTGAAGTAAAAAACCTTTCGCCCTTTACCTTTCGCCTTCAACCTAATTTCGCCAATTCTTCCGCCATTGCAGCGCCAATCTCTGCAGGGGATTCCACAACCCGTATGCCACATTCGCGCATAATTTTCATTTTTGCTGCTGCTGTATCATCTGCACCGCCAACTATTGCGCCGGCATGGCCCATGCGGCGTCCCGGAGGGGCTGTTTGACCGGCTATAAAGCCAACTACCGGTTTGGTGCCGTTTGCTTTTATCCAGCGGGCTGCTTCGGCTTCCATGCCGCCGCCTATTTCGCCTATCATAATAATGCCGTGGGTCTCGGGATCGTTCATCAGCAGTTCAACGGCTTCTTTGGTTGGGGTGCCGATGATCGGGTCGCCGCCAATGCCAATGGCTGTGGTGATGCCCAACCCGGCTTTAACCACCTGGTCAACTGCCTCGTAAGTTAAAGTACCCGATTTTGAAACTACACCAACATTACCTTTTTTAAAGATAAAGCCCGGCATAATACCAATTTTGCTTTCATCAGCGGTGATAATACCCGGGCAGTTAGGACCGATCAGGCGGGTATCCCTGTCGCTTATATATTCTTTCACCATTATCATATCCTTTGTCGGGATACCTTCGGTGATGCATACAATTACTTTTATGCCGGCTTCGGCTGCTTCCATAATGGCATCGGCTGCAAATGCAGGGGGCACAAATATAATAGATACATCGGCGCCTGTTTTTTCAACCGCCTCGGCAACGGTATTAAACACCGGCCTGTCGAGGTGGCTTTGGCCGCCTTTGCCCGGCGTAACGCCGCCAACAAGCTGGGTGCCATACTCAATCATCTGCGAAGCATGGTAAGTACCTTCGTTACCTGTAAAACCCTGAACTATAACCTTGGAATCTTTATTTACGAGAACGCTCATTGTATTTTAGAATTTGTAGCGCAAAGCTAAGTTTTTTGCCCGAATGTCAAACCCTGAATACTACGAAAGGAAGAATATTTTTACAATTGGTACAGGCTCGCCTAAATTCCCCTGAAAGGAGTGAAATGCGTGTATATCTTTTGCAGGATTGTTTTTTTTAAATGCTCCGGTAGGAGCAAAATATTGGTAGGACAAATAGAAACAGGATCTCCCGCTCCGTTAGGTGCGAAACCAAGCGAACTATGTATTTGCGAACTGCAATTAGAAAATTTAAAGGCAATGTGATGTACCTACGGCACATAAAATGGGTTTCGATGCTATTGCTACCAATATTGAACCCCGATGGGGGTTTCACTAAAAGAGACTTTTAACATTCACCCATCAAAAAACTCCCCCTTCAGGAAGCCGGTGGACTAAACTCCCCTTCACTCTTCGCTATCACAATCGTAGCTATCCCATTCCCAATCATATTGGTAATAGCCCGTGCTTCCGACATAAACCTATCTACGCCCAGCAATATTGCCACGCCTTCTGCGGGAATTATCTTTATAGCTGCCAGCGTTGATGTTAATATAATAAATCCACTGCCGGTTACCCCTGCTGCGCCTTTACTGGTGATCATTAATATCCCAATAATGGTTAATTGCTGAAACAGCGTTAACGGTATATGAAATACCTGCGCCAAAAATATCACCGACATGGACAGGTAAATGGTCGTCCCATCCAAATTAAAGGAATATCCTGCCGGGATGACAAGCCCCACAACCGAACGTGAGCAGCCGAATTTCTCCATTTTATCCATCATGGCCGGTAGTACCGACTCGGAAGAAGATGTGCCCCATACCACCAGTATTTCTTCCTTAATAAATGCCAGGTATTTCCAAAGGCTGAATTTATACAGGTAGCAAATGAGGTTGAGCACACCGAAGATGAAGAAAAAAGAGGTTAAATAAACCGAGCCCATCAGTTTGGCCAATGGAGCCAGTGTTTTTAAGCCGTACGTGCTTATTGTGTAAGCCATACCTCCAAAAGCGCCTAATGGGGCCAGCCGCATAACCATCCGCATAATGCCAAAAAACACTTTCGAAAGTTTTTCAAACAGGCTGGTAACCTGTTGCCCTGTTTCACCCATAAAGCTTAGGGCAAAGCCAAATAGTATAGCAAAAAATAAGATCTGCAAGATATCACCATCAGAAAAAGCTTTAAATATGTTTGGTGGGATAATATGGGTTATAAAGTCTATCCAGTGCATGTTGGCGGCAGCTTTCTGGTAGGCGGCAAGTTTCGAAGTATCGGCAGCAATTTTACTTACCACGCCAATCCCCGGTGTTAGTACATTGGCCACAATTACCCCGATGATAAGGGCGCAAGTAGATACTATCTCGAAATAAAGCAAGGCCTTACCCCCTACTCTGCCTACTTTTTTCATGTCATTCATCCCCGCGATGCCGAGGACGATGGTGAGAAAGATGATCGGCGCGATCAGCATCGTGATCAGGTCAATAAACTTTTGGCTGATGATCTTCGCTGTTGGCCCGAATGACGGAAATAAAAACCCAACAACAATGCCTAAAACAATGCCGGCAATTACCTGGAAATTAAGATTGGTG
>JABDCF010000128.1 GCA_013288235.1 Bacteroidota bacterium
AAGTGGTAATACCGAAAAAACGGCAAGCCTTACATTAACGGTCAGCATGGCATAAATCACCATCACAAAAAGTACAACTGTATTTATGGTGTACATTATGCCCGGGCCAAGATACATGCGTACACGGCTCACATCTTCAGTAACCCGGTTCATCAGGTCGCCGGTGTTATGTCGGCGATAAAAAGCAAGCGATAATTCCTGGTAATGGTTATAAATCTCATTTTTAAGGTCATATTCAATATGGCGCGACATCAGGATAATGGTTTGTCGCATAAAAAATAAAAACAGGCCGCGTAACAGGGCTAGTACCAGCACCAGCACACCAAATAGCAGCAAGCTTGAACCGAATATGTCATAAATGATCTTTTGCCTGTTGAAGCCGCTAAAAAGTTGGTATGTACTTATATTTTCGGTCACCAAATCAAATGCCACTCTTACCACCTGGGCGGATAGTACGGCAAAAATATTTGAAATAACTACGAATATTACCCCCGGGATAAGCCGCCAGCGGTATTTGTAAAAAAATTTATTGAGGTATGCGAGGTCTTTCATGGGTGAAGTCAGGAAAGTCGGCAAAGTCCGAAAGTCCGAAAGACCAAAAGTACGAAGAAGTGAGAAAGGCGGCAAGTTGGAAATGCGAAAATTATAAAACACACTCCATGGAGCTGGTGAAAGTACAGGCCATGTTTTATCCGCTGATGTTGTTACTGGTTGGGCTAAGCAATGTTATCAATATATATATCGGTGGTATAGAAGTAATGAAAGGCAATATCACGGCCGGTAATATTGCCGAGTTTATCGTGTACCTTAACCTGCTTACCTTCCCGGTTATTGCGTTGGGATGGGTGACATCGCTTGTACAGCGCGCGGCAGCTTCGCAAAAACGCATCAACGAATTTTTACACCAAAAGCCGGAGATCATATCCCCTAATGTTGCCAAACAAACTATCAAAGGGCATATAGCATTTAACAATGTGTCTTTTATTTATCCTGATACCGGCATACAGGCTTTAAAAAATATATCATTTGCCATAAACCCCGGCGAGATGGTTGCCATTATCGGTCGCACAGGATCAGGAAAATCAACCATCGCCAACTTAATTATGCGGATGTACGATTGCACCGGCGGCGATCTGTTAATTGACGGACAATCGTTAAAATCATTTAACCTCGAAGGCTACCGGTCGCAAGTTGGCTTTGTGCCACAGGAAGTTTTCCTGTTTTCGGATACGATTGCCAACAATATTGCTTTTAGCGCCGATACGCTGGATATGCCGCGTGTGGAACAGGCTGCGAGAGATGCGGCTGTTTATGCCAATATTATGGAGCTTGAAAAAGGCTTTGAAACCCTTATTGGTGAACGCGGCATTACGCTGTCGGGCGGACAGAAACAACGGGTATCAATTGCAAGGGCAATTGTTAAACAACCACAGGTACTTATTTTTGATGATTGCCTTTCAGCAGTTGATACACGCACCGAAGAAGAAATATTGAATAACCTTGGGCGTAATATGCTGGGAAAAACAAGCATAATTATAGCCCACCGCATATCAACCATAAAAAATGCCGATAAGATATTGGTGATGGACAATGGCGAAATTATTGAGCAGGGGCATCACCAATATTTAATGGATAAAAAGGGCGTTTATTTTGACCTTTACGAAAAACAACTGCTGGAAGAAGAGGAAAATGCTTAAAAAAGCCCTGGGAAATACAATAAAGGATATAAAAAGTTCAATAATATTCGATTTAATACTTGTACTTTGAAAATTTATTTATATTTATGCCAACCAAAAACTATTTACAATTAAATTTATATGGGAGAGTACGAAAACAGAGAGCGTGAAGAGGTTTTTTCAAAGAAGGTGAGAGCCGGGAAGAGAACTTATTTTTTTGATGTAAAGGCAACAAGATCGAACGATTATTATGTTACCATTACCGAAAGCAAAAAGCGCCTTGAAGACGGCGTTTTTATTAAACACAAGATCTTTTTATATAAAGAGGATTTTGAAAAATTTGCTGAAGGCTTGAAAGATACCATAGAGTATATCAAAGCGAACCAGGAAGTTGTTGAAAAACGCTACGAATACAGCGAATCGCCTGTAGAGGTTGCTAAAACTGCAGACGAAGATTTTTCTTTCGAAATATAAAACCCGAACAAAACCAAACTAATCTTATAACAAAAAAAACCTGCCAAAAGCAGGTTTTTTTATGCATCCATATTTTTTTTAATAGCTATTATTTATTCATCATCGACGCCGCCCCTATTCCTATTACAATAAAACCAATAATGGCCAATACCATAAGGCAAAGCATTATTATGGTAAGTATACCCCATAGTTTAAAAAATGATTTTAATTTTCCTAAACCTGCAGTTACGTGCGCAGTATCGGTAAACATGATCCCTCTTTTAATTTTATCGCCAAACTGGTATAGATAAAGCGAAAAGAAAAAGTAAACTACATCGATAAGGATATAGAAAAAAGTTATAAAGCCACCCATACCCGCAAGGAGCAGCGACATACTATTAGGGGATACTTCGGCCGCTTTTGAAAAAATGGAGCCGGCAAAAAATGCGAATATTAAAATAAAAGCACAATATATAAATCCTAAAATACCTAAAAAGGACGCCCATTTTCCCGATTCGCGTAAATAACTTTGTGCTTCTAACGTTAAAATAATGCCGGGCTCGGCGATGGGTTGTTCAAAAGTTTCGTTCGTTTCCATTGTTCAAGGTTAAATGTTTAATGAGGTTAATTCCCCTAAAGTTATAAACTATTTATTTCCAAACAAATTCTTTATAAAATCGCTTCCGGGTTAATATTACAAATCGCAGGTAATTTTTTCTGCTATCTTTGCGGCAAATTTGAGAATGGTTGATTAAGTGAATAAGTTGACTGAGTTGTTATTTCCGTAACAGCCCGTTACTTAACCTAATCAACTATTCACTCAATCAACTTAATCAACTAACATCCATGGGACTACAATGTGGTATAGTTGGTTTGCCGAATGTGGGTAAATCAACACTTTTTAATTGCTTATCAAACGCCAAAGCACAGGCGGCGAATTTTCCGTTTTGCACGATAGAGCCAAATGTTGGGGTAATTACCGTTCCGGATGAGCGCTTAACAAAGCTTACCGAAATAGTGAAGCCTAAAAACGTGGTGCCGAACGTTATCGAAATAGTGGACATAGCAGGCCTGGTTAAAGGCGCCAGCAAGGGCGAAGGATTGGGAAACCAATTTTTAGCGAACATCCGCTCAACAAATGCTATCATCCATGTTCTACGCTGTTTTGATAATGATAATGTTATACATGTGGATGGTTCTGTTGATCCCATCCGGGATAAAGAGATCATCGACACTGAGCTACAGTTAAAAGACCTTGATTCGATAGAGAAAAAGATATCGAAGGTTGAAAAAATGGCCAAAACAGGCGGCGATAAGGAGGCAAAAAAAACATTTGATGTTTTAACGATTTATAAAACACACCTGCTTTCGGGTAAATCAGCGCGTACCGCCCCGGTTGCCGAAGAGGACAAGGAATACATTGCCGATATATGGCTGCTTACCGCAAAACCGGTGATGTACGTTTGTAATGTTGACGAGGCATCGGTTAATACCGGTAATGCTTATGTTGAAAAGGTAAAGGCTGCTGTAAAAGAAGAAAACGCAGAGGTGCTGGTTATATCAGCGCAGATAGAATCGGAAATCGCACAATTGGAAACCTATGAAGAGCGCCAGATGTTTCTTGATGATCTTGGATTGGCAGAATCAGGCGTAAATAAACTGATAAAGGCTGCCTATAAGCTGCTTAACCTGGCCACCTATTTCACAGCCGGTGTGCAGGAAGTACGCGCGTGGACTATCACTAAAGGTTTTACAGCACCACAAGCCGCAGGTGTTATCCATACCGATTTTGAAAAAGGCTTTATTCGCGCTGAGGTGATCAAATATGATGATTTTGTAAAATTTAACGGCGTTGAAGCAACTATTAAAGAAAATGGCAAGCTGGGCGTTGAAGGAAAAACGTACATCGTTCAGGATGGCGATGTGATGCATTTCAGGTTTAATGTATAAAGGCAAAAAGGCAGAACGAAGATGAATTCTTTTCGTTCTGCCTATGTTATATTCGAATAATCGGGGTATTGTATAACCTTAATAAACTTCCTCTACTACGGGCAATTGCATCCCTTTAATTTCGCTTAGTTTTTGTAGCATGTCATCGGTCATGCTTTTTAAATCATATTTTGGTTTCCATTCCCAATCCTTCCGCGCCTGTTCATCTTTAATGCTGGCTGGCCAGCTGTTTGCAATTGCGTTGCGATAATCAGGTTCATAGGCCACTTTAAATTCGGGGATATGTTTTTTTATCTCTGCGGCAATGTCGCATGGCGCAAAGCTCATCCCGGCAAGGTTATAAGAAGTTCTTATGGTAATTTTTTCCTTCGGCACATTCATCAGTTCAAGCGTAGCACGTATGGCATCGGGCATGTACATCATTGGCAGGCAGTTATCTTCGGTAAGAAAACAAGTGTAATGCTGATTTTCCAGTGCCTCATGGAAAATAGATACTGCATAATCTGTAGTACCACCTCCCGGTGGGGCCGTATATGAAATTAAACCTGGAAAGCGGATACTTCTAACATCCACGCCATATTTTTCAAAGTAATAATTGCACCAGTACTCCCCTGCCCGTTTACTGATGCCATAAACGGTATTAGGCTCGATGCGGGTTTGCTGCGGACAGTTATATTTTGGCGAACCAGGACCGAAAACGGCAATGCTGCTGGGCCAAAATACTTTATCTAACTTTTGTTCTTTAGCTATCTTTAAAACAGAAAGCAGGCTTTGTACATTCAGTTTCCACGCTGCATCGGCATTTTGCTCGCCATTTGCAGAAAGCATTGCCGCCAGCAGGTAGATTTGCGTAATGCCGTATTCTTTAACCACTGCTTCTATTTTTTCATGATCCAAAACGTCCAGGCATAAATGATTTTTTGTGCCGGGTTTTGGTAAATTGATATCGGCGGCGATCACATTTTCTTCGCCATACTGTGAGCGCAGGGCAGTAAC
This sequence comes from Bacteroidota bacterium, assembly GCA_013288235.1. Lineage (GTDB taxonomy): Bacteria > Bacteroidota > Bacteroidia > Sphingobacteriales > Sphingobacteriaceae > Mucilaginibacter. The sequence continues at coordinate 5,076 of JABDCF010000128.1, forward strand.
CAGTTCAGTTCCGATCTGTCCGCAGGCGCCAATAACCAAAATTTTGTCTATTTTCATATCTGGCAGTTTAAATATTTTTATGTTGATGAATTAATAGTCCATAAGGCACTTTGGGGACTATCCAGGTAGACTTGGGCGGTAGTATCTGCCCGGCATCTGCCACACTTATCAGTTCATTAACCGTAAGCGGACAAAGAGTAAAAGCAATTGCACAGGGATGCGCCTGGAGGACCGCGCCAATTTCCTCCAGGGCCTTTTCCCCGCCGGCGCATATTAAGCGGCCGTCTGTTTTGGGGTCATCGATACCAAAAATCGGCCCCAATACCAGTTCCTGTAAAATAGCGGCATCTAAGCCTGCTACATTGCTTTTGCTTTCATAAGTGTGGGCTTTAGCTAACAAATGATACCATTCGCCATTGAAATACAACCCGAGCCGGTGCAACCCTTTTGGCTGCACCGGTAAGTTGCGGGCACTTTCCCTGATATGAAAATGTTCATTAAGCGCTTTAAATAACTCCTCTTTCCCAAATTGCCTTTCGGGCGCTACTATCCTGTCATATTCCTCGATACGGAGCTGATCGGTGGCCATGTAAAGGGAAGATATCTTGTTATAGGCCGGTAACCCCTCTTGCCTTTGTTCTTCTGCCAGTTGAGCGGCAGATTCCAGGCGATGGTGCCCGTCGGCTAAATAAACGGTTTTAATTTCCGCAAATGCCTCTATCAGTCGCTGATGTATTACTTTATCTTCAACCTTCCATAAACGGTGCAGGCCATGTCGATTACCTAAAACAGCTTTGGGCTGGCTAACTTTAACACGCTCAATTATTGCATTTATTGCAGTGTCGGGTGGATAAGTTAATAACACAGGGCTGCCTTCGAGGCCGGTGTTTTCGCGGTAATTTTTCATCCTGCGAATACTATCGGCAAACGTGAGCTCGTGTATTTTTATATTTTTATCAGTATAATCTTTTAAGTCGGTAAGCGCCCATATACCTGTCTGGCGGTAGTCCTTATGCACCACTTCATAGATATAAATGCCCTCTTCCTTTTCGTTCCATAGCTTATCTTTTTCAAGCAGGCTTTGCAAAGTTTCATTAATATCCTGGTAAGCCAGCACCTGCCCTTCAGCTGTTTCCGGCCTTAACCTTGCCCCGGTTTCGAGCAAGGTTTTCAGCGGTTTTAAACCCCCTGCTTTAGTATAGTCGCCAGATACCGACTCTGCCTGCGGTTTGGTAAAAACCAGCTGATCAGCGTAAAAAGGGTTCGGCCTTATCGGTTTAAATGGGTGGATTGTCGCCATTATTAAAAAATATCAATAAGCAGGTTCAACATTGGCATGGTGTTTTTCCGCGTAGGCTTTCATACAGGCTACCAATACCTTCACACTTTCATAAGGCAACGCGTTGTACAATGAAGCGCGGAAGCCGCCTACAGTGCGGTAACCCCTGATCCCTACCATACCATTCTTTTCAGCATAAGCGATAAATTCGGCTTCTTGTGCCTTATCATACATCCTGAAAGTAACATTCATCAAGGATCTATCCTGCATTGCCGCCGAACCATAAAACAGCGGGTTGCGGTCTATCTCTTCGTATAACAACTGGGCCTTGGCCTTGTTCTCCATCTCAATAACCTTTAATCCGCCTTTATCCCTAAGCCATTGCAGGTTAAGCATTGCGGTATAAATGGCAAATACCGGCGGGGTGTTGTACATAGAGCCATTGTCGCGGTAAACGCGGTAATCGAGCATAGAAGGAACCGGGTGTTTAACGCTGTCGATAAACTCATTTTTTGCAATGACAAGGGTCATGCCTGCGGGGCCTGTATTTTTTTGCGCACCGGCGTAGATCAGGTCGAACTTACTGATATCGATCTCCCGGCTGAAAATATCCGATGACATATCACAAACCACCGGTACGTTGGTATTGGGGAAACTGAACATTTCAGTGCCTTCGATAGTGTTGTTGCTGGTACAATGGAAATAGGCGGCATCTTCAGGAATTACGTACCCCCCAGGTATATCTGAATAACCACGTTCCTTAGATGAAGCCAGCACATTAACATTGCCAAACAAACCCGCTTCTTTAATGGCTTTTTGACCGAAGTAGCCTGCGTCAATATAAACTGCAGCCTTGTTGCTGCCCTGCAAAAAATTCATAGGCACCATACAGAATTGCATACTTGCACCGCCCTGTAAAAACAGTACGCTATAATTTTCAGGCACGTTCAGCAGTTCGCGTACCAGGCTTTCTGTTTGTTTCACAACATTTTCAAAAGGTGCGGAGCGATGGGATATTTCGAGGATAGACAGCCCTGCCTCGTCCCAGCACTTTACAGCTTCGGCGGCGCGGTCTAATACCAAACCCGGAAGAATGCAGGGGCCTGCCCCAAAATTGTGCTTAAATTGCGTATTCATAATTGGTGTTGCCATTGGTAAAATAACGGGCTAACAGGAGCCTGTTTTCCCCGTAAAGGTTTAGTTTTTTGGCATGATATGCTATAGTATGGAGCTTCTTTAGAAAAAAGGACTAAAAACAATCATTATTTTAGTCTTTACGATCATTTAAAGCATGAAATGGGCGTTTTTTCAGTTTCATGATGATTAAAATACATCAGCACTTTACACTTTGCCATCCATTGAACAGGATATATTTCCGCCTGAAAACAATTATTTATCCTGATTTATTGCGTATTAAGCTAACATTCTTGTATTTTCGCAAAGCCAATTATACAAATACAAAAGCGTAAAAAATACACTAAGGTACCAAAAAATGAACCACGGATTAGATGAAATAGATACCGGCATTTTGCAGCTCCTTCAGCAGGATGCCCGCCTATCGCATAAAGAGCTTGCTTACAAATTAAACAGGAGCGTTACCCCTATCCACGTTCGTGTAAGGCGGTTGCAGGAAGAGGGCTATATAAGGCATTATACCGCGATAGTAAACCCAAAAAAGGTTGGGATAAACCTGATAGCTTATACCCAGGTGCAGCTTAAAGAACATTCGCAGGAAAAACTAAAAGGGTTCCAGGCCGAGGTGGTCAAATTAAAGGAAGTGATGGAGTGTTATCATTTGACGGGCATTTTTGATTTCCTGCTGCGGATAGCCATCCGGGACATGGAAGAATATAATGACCTGCTGATAAATAAGTTATCTAAACTGCCGGATGTAGGTACCATGCAGAGCTTTTTTGTGATGTCGGAAGCGAAACATGAGACGGCATATTCGCTGGGAAAACAAGTATAATATTTACCAATTTTAGCCACCAAACTCAAACGCCGGCAAGCCCTTATAACCAATATTTTTTATCACAAATAACGCCCCCGCCAATGGCTGGTCTGCCAACTGCTCACTGGTTAAGCCTGTGCTGGCCGAGGTAACATACAAATCCTCAAAATAATCACCGCCAAATGTGCATGAAGTTATCCTTGCTACCGGGAACGGGATACTCAATAATTTTTCTCCGGTGTTTGGGTTGTGGCGCGTTATCTGCCAGCCATCCCAATGCGCTATCCATAACATACCTTCGCTATCTATCGTCATACCATCGGGAGAACCATCCTCCTGTGCAATAGTTATCACAAGCCGTTTCCTGCTTATTTCCCCACGGTCTTTATCAAAATCGTAAGCCACAACTGTGTAGGTGGGTGTATCAATATAATAAAACGTTTTGTGATCAGCGCTCCAGGCCAGGCCATTGGAGATGGATACATTACTGATCTTTTTAGTGACCGATTGATCAATATCAAAAACATAAAAACTGCCTTTTTCCAGCTCATCCGTATGCGACATGGTCCCTGCCCAAAACCTGCCATCGGGGCCAACTTTGCCATCGTTAAAGCGGTTACCGGGCATATCGCTTTCCGGGTCGTTTATCATAGTAACTTCGCCCGTTTCCCTGTTCACAAATGCAAAGCCGTTTCGTAAAGCCGCCAGGAAATTGCCATCGGTGCAAATAACCGCAGCACCTACCATCTGGTTTACCGCAATCGTTTTATGGCTTTTTGATTGAGGTGAATATTCATGGATCTCGCCGTTTAAAATATCAACCCAGCAAATTACACTGCGGTTGGCATCCCAAACAGGACCCTCGCCTAAAAGGCAGCGATGAGGAAGCACGACTTCTATTTGCATATAACTGGTAAAAACAATTTTTATGTTTTGGTACTAATATATGAGGTTTTAACCTGGAATATTACGTGGTACACCATTCCAATACCCATATTTATAATTAAAGGGTTAAAAAGGCTTGTTAATCACGATATTGCAAAACCAAATAATAGCTCCTTAGTAGAAGCTGCTAAACAAATAAAGCAAAAATGATTATAATTGTAGATGACCCCGATATGAAAAAAGGCATCGTGAATGACCTTTCGGGAGACTAATTTTAGATGAGCAGCAACACGAGACTAAAAAACCAGGTAGCTATGAGATATCTTTTCCTCCTTCTCCTTTTTCCTTTTGCAGTGCGAGCACAAAGTATAACCAATCAAAATGTTTTTGATACCATTCCTTTTATCCCGGAGCATACGCCGCAGCGGCTGGCCCAGTTTGCAAAGGAGCCGATAGTGCCGGGCAGGATAATTTTCCTGGGTAATAGCATTACCGAAATGGGCAACTGGCAGAAAGTATTGAACGATACCACGGTTATTAACCGCGGGATTGGCGGCGATATTACCTATGGGATATTAAAACGCCTTAAGGACATTACCGACCGCAACCCATCGAAAGTTTTTATCCTGGTTGGAATAAATGATATCGGGAAAGATATTCCAGACGCTGTAATAGCCGATAATTACCTGAAAATAGTAAGGGAAATTCATAAAAAATGCCCTCAAACTATTATTTATGCGCAGAGTGTGCTCCCTGTAAACCCCCACAGTGGCCCATTTTCCGCAGCATTATGACAAAGAAGAACATGTACTTGCGTTGAATAGGTTATTACAAGCTAATGCTAAAGAGGGGAACTATACGTTTGTTGATATTTTCCACCTGTTTGTTGATGCAGACGGCCGTCTTAACAGTGAGTACACTTACGAAGGTCTCCATTTAAAACCGCCTGCATATGTTATTTGGGTAGATTATTTGAAAAAGCAGGGTTATTTATAAGCGCCCCAGGACTGATTGTATTCCATCGCCAGTCTGTTGCAATGGGCGCCGGTATCCAATTCCGGGAGGGAAACTATATGTTTTTCAGTAGATGGCGTAAAGCAATTGCTTTTAAATGGGTAATATTTTGTACCGGAATGTTTACTTCTTTCCGCTTTATCATCCCAATAACGAAAACGGATAAATAACTCGGCATCAGGTTTCAATTCAAATTCGGTGGCTTCTTCAGCGGTCATACGGCCACCCTGGAATTCAAGGGTAACTTTACTGGCCTCTGAAAGCTGGTTATAATAATCAGGATGCTTATAAGTAAGATACCGCTTAGCAATTACATGGCTTTGCACCAATAACGCAAGCCTTTCAGAAAATCCACGGCTAAGCAGGTAATTAGCGCCCAATATTTCGTGATCAACATTGCCCATACCATCCATACTTTCAGCTTCCCCTTCATCTGCGCATAAGTGGCCTATGTCATGAAAAAAAGCTGCTAATATTACTTCGTCATCAAAGCCCTCCTCCTCAGCTAATGCCGCAGCCTGCGACATGTGTTCCAGTTGCGAAACGGGCTCGCCGATATAGTCCTCATCACCGTACTTTTCATACAGGGAAAAAACTTGATTAACTATCGCTTCGGGATCATTCAAAGGCATTTCACGGCAATTATGCTACAAATTAACTGAATAAACATTACCAAATCACTAACTGCATATTACTAAATCGGGGATTATAAAAATAGATTTATTTAACTTTTATTAACAGAAACATTGCATTGTGCCATTTACTAATTTAGTTATTTTGCGCCGTTAACCAGTCAAACCCCAATGGAAGAAGACATCCTTATCCAGATAAGCAAAACTATAAAAGACAAGCGCAGAGAAAAAAATATCACCGTACAAGAATTGGCTACAAGGGCCAATGTAAGTAAAGGCCTTATATCGCAAATAGAAAATAGCCGTACCATCCCCTCATTGCTGGTGCTTATTGAAATTATTAAAGCGCTGGAGATAGACCTGAATGAGTTTTTTAAGGATATCCGCTCCCGCACAGCTGAACTGCCCGTAATAGTTAAACGTAAAAACGAATACGAACACTTTGAAAAAGAGCATGCGCTGGGCTTTCATTATGAGCGTATTTTCACCCAATCTATCAATCAGTCAACCATTGATATTGTTAT
>JABDCF010000129.1 GCA_013288235.1 Bacteroidota bacterium
ATTTTAAACCCCAGCGGCAAAATCCGAAATCAAAATTCCGAATTCCAAAATCCGGCTTAAAATGCTACTTTTGCGCTTCAATGGAACACATTCGTAATTTTTGTATTATAGCGCATATCGACCACGGCAAAAGCACCCTTGCCGACCGGTTGCTTGAATATACCCACACCATTACCCAGCGCGAATCGCAGGCGCAGTTGCTTGACGATATGGACCTGGAGCGTGAACGCGGCATAACTATAAAAAGCCATGCCATACAAATGGATTATGAGCTTGATGGTCAGAAATATATACTTAACCTGATAGATACGCCGGGGCATGTGGATTTCTCGTATGAAGTTTCGCGGTCCATAGCCGCCTGTGAAGGAGCGTTGCTGATAGTTGATGCAGCACAGGGCATACAGGCGCAAACGATATCAAACCTGTACCTGGCGCTGGAAAACGACCTTGAAATTATCCCGATACTAAATAAAATGGACCTCCCCGGCGCTATGCCCGAGGAAGTTAAAGATCAGATAGTTGAACTGATTGGCTGCAAACGCGAAGAAATATTAGCCGCTTCCGGCAAAACCGGGATGGGTGTACACGAGATATTACGCGCTATTGTTGAGCGAGTGCCCCCACCTGTTGGCGACCCGACGGCGCCGTTGCAGGCATTGATATTTGATTCGGTGTTTAACTCGTTCCGGGGTATTGTAGCTTATTTTAAGGTAGTTAACGGTGAAATACGCAAGGGCGAAAAAGTAAAGTTCTTCGCTACCGAAAAACAGTACAATGCAGATGAAGTAGGTACATTAAAATTAAAACAATCGCCCAGGGATGTAATTAAAACCGGGGATGTAGGTTATATTATTTCGGGTATAAAAGAAGCCCGCGAGGTTAAAGTTGGCGATACCATTACGCACGTAGACCGCCCTTGCGAAGCCGGCATACAAGGTTTTGAGGAAGTAAAACCGATGGTGTTTGCGGGTATTTACCCGGTTGATACCGAAGACTACGAAGAGCTGCGCGATTCAATGGGCAAGCTGCAGCTAAACGATGCTGCCTTGGTTTTTGAACCGGAATCATCTGCTGCGTTGGGCTTTGGTTTCCGTTGCGGCTTTTTAGGGATGCTGCACATGGAGATCATCCAGGAGCGGTTGGAACGTGAATTTGATATGACGGTGATCACCACCGTGCCCAACGTATCGTACATTGCTTATACCACAAAAGGGGTTGCAATAACCGTAAATAATCCATCAGACCTGCCCGACCCAAGCAGGATAGATTATGTGGAAGAGCCTTACATTAAAGCCACCATTATTACCAAGTCGGAATTTGTGGGGCCGGTTATGTCGCTTTGTATTCAGAAACGCGGGTTTATAAAAAACCAGTCGTACCTCACGTCCGACCGTGTGGAATTGATATTTGAGATGCCGATGGGCGAGATAGTTTTTGATTTTTATGATAAGCTGAAAACCATCTCCAAAGGCTACGCCTCGTTTGATTACCACCAGATAGGTTACCGGCAATCAGATTTGGTTCGTTTGGATATCCGCTTAAATGCTGAGCCTGTTGATGCTTTATCATCACTGATCTTCAGGGGCAACTCCTATGATTTTGGCAAAAAAATATGCGAAAAGCTAAGGGAACTTATCCCACGCCAGCAGTTTGAAATTATTATACAGGCATCCATCGGGGCAAAAATTATAGCCCGCGAAACGGTGAAAGCCTTACGCAAGGATGTTACTGCCAAATGTTATGGTGGTGACATATCGCGTAAACGCAAACTGCTTGAAAAGCAGAAAAAAGGTAAAAAACGCATGAGGCAAGTGGGCAATGTGGAAATACCGCAGAGCGCGTTTATGGCGGTTTTGAAACTTGATTAAACTTAGATATGAGATTTGAGACATGAGATTTGAGATTTTTTCTTCTGTCTCATATCTCACATCTCACGTCTCACATCTAAATACATGAATTTACTCGACGGAAAATACGTATCAGAAAAACTTAAAGGCGAAATAGCCGAAGGCGCAGCTAAAATATTAGCCGAAACCGGCCGGAAACCGCATTTGGTGGCAGTATTGGTTGGGCACGATGGCGGCAGCGAAACTTATGTGGCCAGCAAAATAAAGAATTGCGAACAAGTGGGCTTCAAATCATCTTTGGTGTGTTATGAGGATGATGTTACCGAAGAAGAATTGCTGAACAAGGTTGCCGAACTTAACGCTGATGCTGATATTGACGGCATTATTGTACAATTACCGCTACCTAAGCATATCGATCCTGAAAAAGTAACCGAAAAAATTGACTATCGTAAGGATGTTGACGGTTTCCACCCTGTTAACCTGGGCAGAATGCAACGTAACCTTCCCTCCTTTATACCGGCTACGCCATATGGCATCACATTGATGCTGAAAGAATATGGTATCGAAACTGTCGGCAAACATTGCGTTGTCGTTGGCCGGAGCAATATTGTAGGCTCACCGATTAGCATACTAATGGCCCGCAATACTTACCCTGGCAATTGTACCGTTACTATTTGTCACAGCAAAACCCCGGATATAAAAAACTTCACCCTGCAAGCTGATATTTTAATTGTTGCCATAGGCAAAAAGAATTTTATCACTGCCGATATGGTAAAAGAAGGCGTTGTGGTAGTTGATGTAGGGATGAACCGTGAAACCTCAACCCTTACAAAATCAGGCTTTAAACTTTATGGCGATGTTGATTTTGAAAACGTTGCCCCAAAGGCATCATGGATAACCCCCGTACCCGGCGGCGTTGGCTTAATGACCATCATTGGGTTGCTGAAGAACACTTTGACATCGGCTAATAAAGAAGTTTATAATTGATTAGGTTGATCTAGTGAGTGGTTAAAACGCCGTCATGCTGTCCGCCAATTGGGCGGATCAGCACCCCACAGGACATTCACGCTTGCTTAGTTTACGACATGCAGGTAGCCGACCTTTATGTTGCATACTTTTCTTATGGGGTGCCGAAACGAGTTCCATGACGGGGTTATATAATATTCTTCCAACTCAATCAACCCAATCCAACTTAATCAACCACTCACCAACTCAGACGGCACTTTAAAATTCTCGCTCTCATCATTCCAGGCCATGGAACTGATGAGCCAGTTATCGTTATCTTGCACAAACTGGATATAGTTTACACCTTTGATTGCATTTTCGATATCATGATAAGCAAAACTGTATTCGTAAACACTGATGCGTTGCGCCACACGACCAAATATTTCAGTGTGCGAATAAAGTTCGCGCTGCATAAATTGGGTTAGTTCACCGTTTTCTATTTGTTCTTCCAAATCTGCCACAAACTCATCGGCACTGAATTTTACAGGCTGGGTAAAACTGTTATTCACCAATAAACCGTCTTCATAAAACAAGTCACGCACGGTTTCAAGGTCGGGCAATTCGCCGTCCATAAAGCTTAAACATTCATAAAAATCTTCGGTAACGTAATCTATAGCTCTTGTATTCATTTATCAAATGCCTGTTTTAGTTTCTTCCAATAGGAATTGACGGCAATATAGTTGAATTTCGGATTTCGGGTGTTCGATTTCGGAATTATTCTGATTTCGAATGTCGGATTTGTTTTAATTTGGGATTAGGCAATACTTAAACATTGAGACAATTCCGCATTTCACATTCCGAAATCCGCATTCCGAAATCCGAAATCAAAAGTCTATCTTCAAATTCATCAGCGATGGATTTTTTATCACATCGTCCATATTGGTTACCAGGGTTACCCGTTTTCTGTCAGCTGAAACGATGGCTTTGGGGTTGTTGATCTTTTTTATAGGCTTGGCAAAGTTTAAAACAACTTTATAGGGCATATCTATCAGCATTGCCTTGGCCATTGAAAAGGCCGAAGAGGTTTTCTTTAAAAAGGAATTGAATTTAGCTTTGTCAATTACCCTGTAAAACTTATGCGGGGTTATTTCATACGAGTAATAGTCTTCCCCTGCCACCAACTGCTGGGCATCAAAACCAGTGCCCTTCTTATTTTTCGTAGCTGCATTTAGCTGGCTGTTCATGGAGATTTTGGAAAGGTGTTTTAAATAATATTCAAGATCGGCCGAGTTTTTTGCATGGTGGTTTATGCCAACCTTCATAATATTCTTTTTAAGGTCCATTTTCACAGTAAGGTTGCTCGTTTTGGCCATATTTGCTTCCTCGAAGGTCATTTTCTGTTGTGAACTATCTGGCAGCGCCGAATAAAAATTCAGTGTCGTATCCTTGGCCATCGAAAATTGGGGCGTTGATTTGATAGAATCGGACATGATATTCATCAATACCGATACGGCGCTGCTCATATCGAAACTGTAAAGCACATTGCACGAGCCATCTGGTTTAAAGTCATAGCGTTCTTCAATGTCTACACATGAAGACAGGCCAAGCAGCAATACGAAAAATAATATGGGGTAGTAAAATTTTTTCATATTCCAAAATTTAAGTAATGATAGTAAAAAAAGGCGAAAGGTAAAAGCCTAAAGGTGAAAGGTTTTGGTAATTATTTTGTTATATCACTTGCAATAACTGTTTTTGTGTCATGTAATTCTACCTTTTGCCTTTTACCCTTCGCCTTTCACCTGTTAATAAGTAAATTTGCCTTTCAATATGGCACATCAAATTCCGGAAGATGGTACACAGCTTCCTTTAATGGAATAGTTTTATACGATACAGGGCGAAGGGTTTCATACCGGTAAAGCTGCTTACTTTATACGCCTTGGCGGCTGCGATGTGGGTTGCCACTGGTGCGATGTTAAAGAAAGCTGGGATGCCGAACTTCATGCCCTCACTTATGCCGACCAGATCATCGAAAACGCATCCAAACACCCCTCAAAGGCGGTAGTGGTTACCGGCGGAGAGCCATTGATCTACAATCTGGATTATCTGACCGAAGGGCTTCAAAAAACTGGTATAAAAACCTTTATTGAAACATCGGGCGCGTACCCCCTATCAGGGCATTGGGACTGGATATGCCTTTCACCAAAAAAATTCAAAGCACCGGTAAAGCATGTTGCCGAAAAGGCCAATGAGCTGAAAGTGATCATCTTTAACAAATCGGACTTTGTTTTTGCCGAAGAAAACGCAAAAATGGTTTCACCCGGCTGCAAACTGTACCTGCAACCCGAATGGTCGAAATCAAAAGAAATGACCCCGCTTATTGTTGAATATGTAATGAACAACCCCCAATGGGAAATATCATTGCAAACGCATAAGTATTTGAATATTCCGTGAGGGTGAGTAGTTTATTAGGTTGATTAAGTGAGTGGTTGTAATTGCAACAACCTTTTATCACTACAACACCCAATCAAACTCAATCAACCACTCACTTAATCAACTCAATCAACCAACCTCCAATTAACTTAATATTAATTTTTTTAGCTTGATTTCAATATCTTGACCCTCAATTCATAATAATATATGTAACTTAGAGTACAAAATACCGTATCAAACGGAATGAAATTTTCTATCCTCCCTTTCCTGTTATTTTTTTTACCGGTTTTTGCCATCGCTCAGCAAAGACAATACTCTACAACAGATAAGCAGGCGATAAAATATTTTTCCTTAGCTAACCAGAGTTTAGATGAAAATTTGTACGATGACGCCATTACACAATTGCAAAAAGCAATAGACGCTGATGACAAATTTGTTGAGGCCCACGCTGTGCTGGGCGATGTATACCATATAATGCACCAACGCAAGCCCGCTATTGAACAATACCTGAAAGTAATAGCGCTTAATCCTGATTTTAATAGGTCTGTTTATCTTAAGATCGGAGGTGAGGAGATTAGGGATGCCCGCTATGACGATGCGGAGCAACATTTGGAGAAATATTTAACTTACCCGAATATCAGCGTACAAAATACCGCTAACGCTCACAAATTAATAGCGGACTGTAAGTTCAGCATCAATGCTGTACAGCACCCTGTCCCGTTTAAACCTGTTAATATGGGGGCCGCAATAAATACAGCGGATGACGAGTATTTACCCACGGCCACTGCTGATGAAAGTACAATAATATTTACCCGTAAAATAAATAATAACGAAGATTTTTATAAAAGTGTAAAGGTTGATGGCCAATGGCAAACAGCCACCTATTTAAGCGACCAGATAAATACACCTAATTATAATGAGGGCGCACAATCAATTTCGCAGGATGGTAAATTTTTGTTTTTTACAGGCTGTAACCGGCCCGATGGGCTTGGGCGCTGTGATATTTATATCGCGCAAAAAAAAGGTGATGACTGGGGCAAACCATTTGACCTACCCCCTCCCATAAATACACCCGGGTGGGAATCGCAGCCATCCATCAGTTCGGACGGGCGTACACTTTATTTTGTAAGTAACCGCAAAGGTGGTTATGGCGGCTATGATATCTGGAAATCAACATTAACCGATAAAGGTTGGGGCGAACCGGAAAACCTGGGGCCCAATATCAATACCGCTTACGATGAGCAGTCGCCTTTTATACATCCCGATGACAGCACCTTATATTTTTGCTCGAATGGCTGGCCTGGTTTAGGCGGAATGGATCTTTTTGTAAGTCGTTTAAGCAAAGACGGCCAATGGCAAAAGCCCGAAAATCTGGGTTACCCAATTAATACCAGCGGCGATGAGAACGGGCTTACCTTGACCGCCAATGGTAAGGATGCCTTTTTTTCGTCGAACAACCTGGATGGCTTTGGTGGGTATGATATTTACACCTTTGAGCTGCCGGCAAATTTGAGGCCGCATATAGTTACTTATGTAAAAGGGAAGGTTGCCGATGCTAAAACAAAACAGCCTTTGGAAGCGGCTGTTGAAATTATTGACCTGCAAAAAAACACACCTGTTTACCAGGATTATAGCGATGCCGAGGACGGCAATTTCCTTGCTACGCTAACTTCGGGTAAAAACTATGGTTTAAATATTTCAAAGAGCGGTTACCTGTTTTATTCAGAAAACTTCTCGCTGGTTGGGCACGAAGCAAAAAATCCATTCAATATATCAGTTTTCCTGGAGCCGATAGAGATCGGAAACAAGGTGATACTAAACAATATATTTTTTGAGACCAATAAATTTGCCCTGCAAACAGAATCGCTGGCAGAGTTAGACAAGCTGGTTGAGTTTATGAAGCTGAACCCCACGCTTCATATTGAAATATCAGGCCATACTGATGATGTGGGCAACGACCAGGCTAATCAAATACTGTCTGAAAATAGGGCAAAGTCGGTATATAATTACCTTGTCAGCAATAGGGTCGATGCTACCAGGCTGGTATATAAAGGTTATGGTAAAACGCAGCCTATCGCTCCAAATACCACCGATGAAGGTCGTCAGAAGAACAGAAGAACAGAGTTTAAGATAATTTCTAAATAGTTGATTAGAGATTAGTTTCTGCAATGCGGAAGTCGGAATGCCAATTGCGGAATGAGGATTTTTCTTCTTTCCGACTTGCGGACTTCTTCTAATCACTAATTAACTAACCTGGTGCACAAACACCCGCCATTTTATTTCGGCGCCGGCTTTTTGAAGTGTTGCGGCTACTGAACAATATTTGCCGATGGAAAGTTCGGCTGCTTTTATTGCTTTATCTTCATCGATATTGCCATATAAATGAAATTCTACATTAATATCCTGCCATAATGATGGCTCTTTTCCTTTTTCACGTTCGCCGTTAACTACCATTTTATAGTCTTTCACTTCCTGGCGTTGTTTCTTCAAAATAGTTATCACATCGATGGCCGAGCAACCTGCAAGGCCCATCAGCAACATTTGCATGGGCCGTACGCCATAATCCCAGCCGCCGCTTTCGGGGCTGCTATCCATTTTTACTACGTGGTCATTCTCATCTTTGGCTTCAAAACCAAAATCACCTTTAACGCGCGAAAGTTCTATTTTAGGCATATTGCTATTATAATAAAGCGAAGGTAAACTATTTGTAAAAGGAAAGTTTAACTTAGGTGTAAAATTTTGAGTAGTGAGTGGTTTATTGAGTTGATTAAGTGAATGGTTATTGAAGATGAAGGTAAATCCCTTATCGCGCTTTCATCTGTCCTTAACGGGGATAACCAACTTCAATCCCGACCATATCTCATCAACCGCGCAAACCTTTATATCAACCAGGCCTATTTTGATAGCGTAATTGCGGATGGTATCTTCAGTAATATCTGTTATAATTTTTGATGCTTTTTTTGGCCACGATACCCAGATGATGCCGTTTGGTTTTATTTGCTCTTTTAATGACGGAAGTGTTTTCAGATACGCTTCTTCTTGTTTGGCAAAAAAATGGATAAGATCTTTTTTAGTGGTTGGATCATCTTTAAAATTCAGATCGCCAGGCAAATCGGTAAAAAGACTAAAGTAATGATCCGGGGCATTCACAAGCTTTATCTCAAAACCGGCTTTTATCCCAAGCTTTTTTGCCAGTGGCGTGCCCGAGTAACCAGATGGTCTGGTTCTAGCTGCTTCCATAAACAATTACTACGATAAAACTTGCCTTAAATGATGGTTTAAATGGTCAACATAATCCTGCGCAAGCCATTCAACGGTGTGCATACTCACCGTGGTTTTGCCGTTGTCGCATTTAGCTTGCAGCCTGTCGGCGGGATAGTGCTGTAATACATGTATAATTTGCGCGTTCAACTGTTCCCACAAACCAACCAGGTCCGTCATATCTACCTGCTGGTAATGCCCGGCTTGCACCCATTCAACCTGTTCATAAGTCAGTTTAAAACCTTCTTCATAAGTACAGCGCACAAACCGTTGCAGGTTTATCTGGGCGCTATCTATCAAATGGCCGATAATTTCCTTTTTCGACCATTTGTCAGGCGCGGGTTTGGCAGTCCAGTTGATCGCACGGTTATTTACGAAAACAAGCCGGTCGATAGCTTCGTTTAATTGAAGGATAGTATCTTTTATCATGGTAAAGTTTCTATAGATCAAAAATAATAAAACCTTATTAGGATCAGCCTTTTATTACCCTCTGTATCTCATCCAGCTTCATCAGCGCTTCAACCGGCGTCAGGGTATTTACATCAAGGTTATTTAGCGTGTCGCGTATTTTTACAAGTACAGGATCATCAATCGAAAACATTTGCATTTGCACCGCTTGCTTTTGCACTTTGCGGATACTTTCTTTAATATGCTCCCCTCCTGTCCGTTCGGCTTCGAGTTTCTTTAATATCTCATTGGCGCGGCTCAATACCTTCTGGGGCATCCCGGCCAATTTGGCTACGTGGATACCAAAACTATGCTCGCTGCCGCCGGGGACCAGTTTACGAAGGAAAATGATCTGCTGTCCTACCTCTTTTACCGAGACATTATAATTTTTTATCCTATTAAAGCTGGTGCTCAGCTCATTTAATTCGTGGTAATGGGTGGCAAACAACGTTTTTGCCCTGGCCTGCGGCTGGTTATGCAAAAATTCTGCTATAGACCATGCTATGGAAATACCATCGTAAGTTGATGTTCCCCGGCCTATCTCATCCAAAAGAATCAAACTCCTGTCGGATAAGTTATTGAGGATACTGGCCGTCTCGTTCATCTCCACCATAAAGGTTGATTCGCCCGATGAAAGGTTATCCGATGCGCCAACCCTGGTAAAAATCTTATCAACCAAACCAATTGAGGCTGCCTTAGCAGGCACAAAGCTGCCCATTTGTGCCATCAGCACAATAAGTCCCGTTTGCCGTAGCAACGCCGATTTACCCGCCATATTTGGCCCGGTAATAATGATGATCTGCTGTGTTTCCGAATCAAGAAAAACATCATTGGTGATATATTCTTCGCCCAGCGGGAGGTTTTTTTCGATAACGGGATGACGGCCGCCTTTTATATCTATAACCCTGCTTTCATTAATATCCGGCTTAACATAATAGTTTTTTATGGCAATAGTGGCAAAGTTTAACAGCACATCCAGCCGGGCTATTAATTGTGCGTTTAGCTGTATCGGTTTTATATATTCGGCAAGCTGGTAAACCAGGTCGTTATACAGCCGTGTTTCAAGCGCCAATATTTTTTCTTCTGCGCCCAATATTTGTTCTTCGTATTCCTTTAGCTCCGGGGTAATGTAGCGTTCGGCATTTACCAGTGTCTGCTTGCGTATCCACTCAGCGGGCACTTTATCGCGATGGCTGTGGGTGACCTCCAGGTAGTAGCCAAATACATTATTGAACGATACTTTGAGCGATGGGATACCCGTCGATTCAGCTTCGCGTTTCTGTATTTCTAATAAATAGCCTTTACCGCCAAATGCTATTTTACGCAAATGGTCGAGTTCCTCGTTAATACCTTCTTTCATTACCCCGCCTTTTACCAGCATTACAGGCGGCTCTGCACTTAGTTCATTTTCTATTTTTTCGATGATAAGCGTGCAGGGATTCAACTGTGCGCTGATGGACTGCAAAGGCAGGCTGGGTGATGTTTCACCCAGTTTTTTAATGGTATCAATGGCTATTAGCGCTTTCTTCAATTGGCATACCTCGCGCGGGTTTGCCTTTTGCAGGCCGATTTTCGAGATCAGCCGCTCGAGGTCGCCAATCAAGCGGATATTTTGTTTCAGGGTTTCGCGCAGCTCTTCCTCTCCTATCAAAAACTCAACAACACCCAGCCGGTCATTAATCGGCTTAATTTCTTTCAACGGCATTACTATCCACCGGCGCAGCAGGCGCGCGCCCATGGGCGAGCAGGTTTGGTCGAGCACTTCAACAAGTGTATGGGCATTTTCATTGGCCGAGCCTACCAGTTCGAGGTTACGCACGCTATACCGATCCAGCCATAGGTACCGGTCTTCCTCTATCCTGCTGATGGCCGATATATGCTGCAGGTTGCGGTGTTCGGTCTCGTTAAGGTAATGCAGGGCCACACCGGCGGCTACTATGCCCAAATTCAGCTTATCAATACCAAAACCTTTAAGCGACTTTACCCCGAAATGCTTTAGCAATACTTCGGTAGAGTAATCGCCACTATAGGGCCATTCGTCAAGGGTATAAGTATAAAACCGGTCGCCAAAAGTATCTTTAAAGTCGTGCTGACGGCTTTTTGGATAGATTACCTCGCTTGGTGAAAAACTTTGCAGCAGCTTATCGATGTAGGCGTTGCTACCCTGGGCGGTTAAAAACTCCCCTGTTGAAATGTCTATAAGTGCAATACCAATGCTGTTCTTCTCAAAATATAACGAAGCGAGGTAATTATTACTTTTTTGGTGCAGGATGTTATCACTT
>JABDCF010000130.1 GCA_013288235.1 Bacteroidota bacterium
CAAAATTGGGATATAACCGGCGGGATTACGAAGGCAAACACCCCACAGAGATAGGACAAACCGAGCGGTACCTGGCTTCGAAACATTTGTATGACCGGATGATGGCCGGCGAAAAGTTTTCGATAGAACGCAAGTCAGCAACGGGCGAAAATTTCATAGTGCATTTTGTACCGCTAAAAAATGAACATGATGATATTGAGACCGGATTGATTATGGCCATTGATATTACTGATATTAAACAGGCTGAGGAGAAAAGCGCCAAGCTGGCGGCAATCATTGATGGCTCGGACGATGCCATTATCAGCAAAACGCTGGAAAGTGTTATTACCAGCTGGAATGCATCGGCAGAAAGAATGTTTGGTTATACCGGAGATGAAATTATTGGTGAGACTATTTATAAACTAATACCACCCGACCGCCAGAACGAAGAACCCCTTATACTTTCACGTTTAAAAAATGGCGAACGCATGGAACACTTTGAAACGAAGCGGCTTACAAAGGATGGTAAACTTTTGGATGTCTCATTAACCATTTCACCTATTAAAGATTCCCAGGGCAATATCATCGGCTTATCTAAAATAGCGCGGGATATTACTGAAAGAAAACAGAATGAGACCAGGAAGAACGATTTCATAGGTATGGTGAGCCACGAGCTGAAAACACCGCTAACCTCGCTGAACGCAATTATCCAAGTGGCAAACGCCAAATTAAAAAATAGTAATGACGTATTTTTAGCGGGTGCCATGGAAAAAGCAACCGTGCAGTTAAAAAGGATGACGGCTATGATAAATGGTTTTTTAAATATTTCACGGCTTGAGGCTGGAAAGATACTTATAGAAAAACAGCCCATAGACCTGGGAGTGCTATTGAATGAGGTACTGGATGAAACAAGGTTAACTACAAATACCCATACTATCAACCTGTTAGGCACCCAACAGCTAATAGTGAATGCAGACCCTGACAGGATAAACTCGGTAGTTTCAAACCTCGTTAGCAATGCCGTTAAATATTCACCAAAGGGAAAACTTATAGAAATTGATTATCATCTTAGCGGGCAAAGTGTTGTAGTGAGTGTAAAAGATGAGGGGATGGGCATTAAACCAAAAGATATTGATAAGATTTTCGACCGTTATTACCGCGTAGAATCCAACCATACACGGCTTATCTCCGGCTTCGGCATAGGCTTATATTTAAGCTCAGAGATCGTTGACCGGCATGGTGGAAAAATATGGGCTGAAAGCGAGAGCGGAAAAGGATCTACCTTCTATTTTTCGTTACCCCTTGCCTGATAGTGCAAGTCGAAAGTCAGAAGCCGGATTTGTTTTCGTTTCTTGCATTATTTTAGAAGCAACAACAGCGAGATAAATAATAAAAAGAGATCAGCATTGCTATAATTTAACCGCAGGATACGTAATGCTTTTGAAATCTGGTTTTTCACTGTTTGCTGGGAGAGGTTTGTTTTGCTTGCAATGTCGCGCGTGGTTTGGTGTTGAAAACGGCTTAAGATAAATATCTCCCTCATTTTTTCGGGCAGGTTATTCACGGCTATTTCAATTTCTTCCAGCTTTTTTTTGTTATCGATCCTGTCGGTTATGGTAGAAGGGTCAACAACGATATATTCCGCCAATTCGGCCAGGTATTTTTGATATTTTACATCCCTGCGGTATATATCAATAATTTTATAGCGGGCGGCCTGGTACAGGTATGCTTTTATTGAAATGTCTATTTTTAGTTCATCCCGTTTTTCCCAAACGGTAACAAACATATCCTGCAACACATCGTTACAAAGCTCGGGGTCTTTTAGTTTATGCAGCAAATAAATATACAGTGGCTTGCTGTAATTAAGGTATATAGCATTAAACGCCGAAATATTATTTTGTTTCAGGCCATCCAGCAGATCTTTATCACAACAGTCAGTTAGCATTACCAAATCCAGGGTATATGGCACTAAAGGTAAAGATTTTATAATAGTATTTTAACAAAAACTCTTTCAAAAAAAAGTCATTTTCTGTTTTAGGCTTAGTGTATTTGATACAATCTAACCTTAATCAAAGGCTTGTTTTCATACATTAAATACCTAATCCCTATCCCGGCTCAGTTTGGTAATAGCCAATGGGTTTTCCTCAAGCTCCAGTGTTTCCCTACGATGTTTTACGATGTGGATTGCGGTAAATATGGCTTCGCGGAATGATACTTCGGATGCCTGATTTTTGCCCGCAATATCATAGGCCGTGCCATGATCGGGCGAGGTACGCACAAAGTTCAGCCCTGCCGTAAAATTAACACCCGATTCAAAGGCTATTTGTTTAAAGGGTATCAGGCCCTGGTCGTGGTACATGGCCAGTACGGCATCAAACTGTAAATAAGTGCCGTTGGCAAAAAAGCCATCGGCAGGGTAAGGCCCGAAGGCAAGTATGTTGTTGTTCCTTGCTTCCTCAATGGCCGGGATAATAACTTTTTGCTCCTCATCGCCGATAAGGCCGTTATCACTTGCATGGGGGTTTAAGCCCAGTACGGCAATTTTTGGTTTACGTATCCAAAAGTCGTTACGCAGGCTGCCGTCCATCAGCTTCAATTTGGCCACAATTTTTTCTACGGTGATACTTTCAGCAACTTTTGCCAAAGGTATATGGCCGGTTACCACGCCAACCCTTAGTGTATCGCTCACCAAAAACATTAATGATTCTCCTGCGCCGCCACGCTCCTGTAAATATTCCGTATGGCCGGGAAAATTGAAGTTTTCGTTTTGTATAGTATCTTTATTTATAGGGGCAGTGACAAGCGCATCGATATCTCCGTTGATAAGGTCTTTAGTAGCCCTTTCCAGCGAAATAAATGAATATTTACCTACATCAGCATTAATAACGCCCGGCTCAATCTTTACATCCTCTTCCCAGCAGTTGATCATGTTTGGCTTGCGCTGGTCTTTCCGGCCTGCAACCTCCGATGGATGGTTGATCACAAAAAAATTCAAGTCTTCAACCTCCGTTGTACGGCGGTAAAATGATGCAACTTTTGTATGTCCGTAAACAATTGGCGTACAATATTCATATATTCGGCTATCGGCCAGTGTTTTAATAATTATTTCTAATCCTATGCCATTTACATCGCCTATGCTGATACCTATTTTTATTTTCTCGCCCATTTTGTTTATGATTTCACCGATGAGGTTATGATTTCACCGATTTTGTTTTTTGTGATTTCACCGATTTTAGGATGATTTCACAGGTATTTAAATTCAAACGGATTGAAGCTAACAAGACCTTTCGCCTTTTACCTTTCAGCTTTTACCTTCCCCTCAATCATGCAAATAAAAGATTTTAAGCTTATACTTCATGATTAAAGAACAAATATGTATAATTTGCCCCGATATTTAAGGAATAATGACAGTAGTAAGAGCAAAAAAGCACCTGGGACAGCATTTCCTTACTGATAAAAACATCGCTGCCAAAATTGTGGAAAGCCTTAAGCCGGCTGGCAAGTACAGCAACGTGCTTGAAGTTGGACCCGGAATGGGCATCCTTTCCGACTTTTTATTGCAAAAAACCGAATATCAAACATCTTTGATCGATATCGATACAGAATCGTACCTGTACCTTCAAAAAAAATACCCGCAATTGGGCAGCCGCCTTATTAATGCTGACTTTTTGGAGATGGATTTTGCCGCCTATTTCACCGGCCCGATGGGTATAATAGGTAATTTCCCATATAATATATCATCGCAAATACTGTTCAAAGTACTCGACAACCGGCAGCAGGTAGTTGAAGTAGTTGGTATGTTTCAAAAAGAAGTTGCCGAACGCTGCGTTACTAAACCCGGAAGTAAGGAATACGGCATTCTCAGCGTTTTTTTGCAGGCTTATTATAAAGTTGAGTACCTGTTTACCGTTAAAGCAGGTGTATTTAACCCGCCGCCAAAAGTACTGTCAGCAGTGATCCGTTTAACCCGTAACGAACAGGAACAATTAAATTGCGATGAAAAGTTATTCTGGCAGGTGGTAAAAGCTGGGTTTAACCAGCGAAGGAAAACGTTACGAAATGCCTTGTCGTCACTCATCAACAAAGAAAAAATGACGGATGAACAATTGCTTGATCAAAGGGCAGAACGGTTGAGTGTGGGTGATTTTGTGAAGCTGACCAATATGGTGACTGCTAACCGATAGGGCCAGGAAACAAAACCGGCTACTTTTCGCTTAAAAATCATAAATTCGTTATTTATAGACCGCCAATCCTGATGTTTAAAAACATACTGCTTACTACCCGCCGCACATTAACAAAAAACAAAGTTTATTCGCTGGTGAATATTACCGGTTTTACCCTGGGTATCACCGCTTATATTTTGATAACAGCCTATGTTAATTTTGAAAAAAGCTTTGACCATATAACCAGCGCCCCCGATAACACTTACCGTGTAGAAAGTAGTTTTTACAGGGGAAATGAACTGACCGACAGCTGGCCAACCAGCACCAACGGGTATGCCACTGCAATGAAAGCGAACTTTCCGGAGATCACATCAATTGTACGCATCAACTGGAATAACTCGGATAGGGTAGTTCGTTATAAAAATATCAAATACCGCGAAGAGCATGTTTGCTTTGCCGATACCAACTTTTTTTCTTTCTTCAATTACCCGCTTATAAAAGGCGATGCTAAAACTGTATTGAAAGAACCTAATACCATTGTGATATCGCAACAGGCATCACAAAAATATTTTGGGCATGCAGACCCTATCGGCAAGATCATGGAGGTACGGACACGGGGCGATAGTTATCAGTGCATGGTTACCGGCGTATTTAAAAATATCCCGAAAAACTCTACAATGCAATTCAATTTCCTGGTATCATGGGCAACAACGCCATTGTTTTTAAGGGATTTTTGGTACATACACGAAAGTTATACATTTTTAAAGCTTAAACCAGGCACCAACATACATGCTGTTGAGGCCAAATTTCCGGCTTTGGCCGAACGTTACAAAACAGGCCAGTCGTTAAAGGACTTAAAGTGGGCCATTACCCTTGTGCCGTTAACGGATATACACCTCAACCCGGCAAAACAATATGAAATTGAAGTAAAGGGGAACCGGACCGCCGTAAAATTTCTGAATGTGATAGCCTATATCATTTTGCTGATAGCCTGCATAAATTACATCAACCTTTCAACCGCAAAAACAATTGACAGGTCGCGCGAGGTGGGGATACGGAAGGTAAATGGTGCAAGCACAATGCAACTACTGCTTCAATTCCTGGTTGAGTCCTTTGTAATTATAGGTATTTCATTATTACTGAGTGGTGTTTTTGTTATCCTTGCCGCAAATGTGCTGCCCCAGTTACTTAATGACAAGATGTCGTTCGGTTTATTGTTCAATGCCTCGTTAGGTTTGCAAATATTGCTGGCTTTCGTGGCCAGTGTCCTTTTTTCATGCGTATATCCCGCCATGCTCCTTCACGGGTTAAAACCGGTAAGCGTTTTAAAAGGGCAGTACAATTTCTCAAAAAAAGGCGTTTTGCTGCGAAAAGGGTTGGTAGCCTTTCAGTTTGCAACCTCTATACTACTTGTAGCGGGTACGCTTGCTGTTTACCGGCAGCTCGTTTATATGAGCAAACAGCAATTGGGCGTAAACACCGGGCAAACAATTGTAATAAAAGCGCCGGTGAGTACCGCCAATTATGCGCAAAAGCTGTCAACTTTTAAACAAATACTACAAAGCATCCCAGGTGTAAACGGTGTTACAGCATCAGGCGCGGTACCGGGTAAGGAAGTGGCTGAGTTTTTAGCTAACCGCAGGTATGGCGCTCCAAAAAGCGAAGAGCGCACCTATGAAATGTTAAAGGTTGACCATGACTTTATAAAAAACTATAACTTACAGGTAGTTGCCGGCAGGAGTTTCGATAAGGGCCGCGCAGCCGATTCAACCGGGCTTGTTTTAAACGAGGCGGCCGTGAAACAATTGGGCTTTGCATCGAATGAAGATGCAGTAGGTAAGCAAGTATGGATTGAGACTAAGGAGACAAAGCCCGACCTGGTGATTGGTGTAATAAAAGATTATCACCAGCGGTCACTTCAGCTAAATTATACCCCTGTAATACTATTTATGGACCCGCGGTTTGGCTGGGTGCCGGTTAACTATTTCTCGGTTAAGTTTAGCGGTGAGAACCCTGACCGTATCCTTGCGGGGATTAAAGCCACCTGGGCAGGCTATTTTCCCGAGTCATCGCTGGATTGGTTTTTCCTGGATGATTTTTATAACCGGCAATACCAGCAGGACCAGCGATTTGGCAAGTTGTTTATGCTTTTTTCGTGCCTTGCCATAATAATTGCCTGCATGGGCCTATTTGGATTGACGGCTTATTCAACTTCGCGGCGCGTTAAGGAAATTGGGGTACGTAAAGTGCTGGGTGCATCTGTGGGTAGTATTATCCAGATGTTAACCATGGATGCGGTGAAACTGGTGCTATTCTCGAGTCTCGTGGCGTTACCATTGTCTTTTTTGTTCGTTAAAGAGTGGCTTCACGGCTATGCATTCAGGACGTCGCTTACCTGGTGGCAGTTTGCTGTGCCTGTTGTTGTTTTATTAGTTATTTCGGTGGCTACAATTGCCGGTATCACTTTTAGGGCAGCGGTTGTTAACCCGGTAAATTCCATTCGTGATGAATAGAAATTATTTAAATCGCACCGTAATTATCCTTCTAAGTACTTTGTTAGGTATTTACAATGGTTTTTCGCAAACCAAACCATTGCCGTCAAAAGGCATCATATCAACAAAAATTATCGCATTAAAGTACGAGAGTCAAATCGATACGCTGAAAATCCCCGTAGTGTCTGATAAATACCCGGCGCTAAAAAAGGCACTTTCCGAGAAAAATATATTTGATGGCGATGACTTAGCTGCTGTTATAAAAAACTACAAATCATGCGGTTGCGGCACAACAGGCTTGAGTTACGAGGTAACCTATGTAAGCAAAGATATTATATCCATAATATTTTATTACCAAACCATGGGCGCCTATCCTGACGATTATCAGAAATATCTCACTTTTAATATCAATAAAGGCGAAATATACCCTATCTCAAGTGAAGTAAATTCAAAAGGCTTAACCTGGCTGCTTGCCGGTTATAAAACCGAACTCCGCAAAAGGATACTTCAATTAAAGGAAGATAATACCGCTGATAACGCCGATGCTTATACCGAACTGAACACCACCATAGACAGCCTTACAAGTGACGAACTATTTAAGAATTGCGTTTTTAAAAAGGAGGGCATCGTGCTTACGATAGAAAAAATACTACCGCATGTGATGCAGGATACTGAACCGGAGCGGGATTGGCTTGTACCTTACAGCAAATTGAAAATTTACAAGGCGCCGGGCGCAATTGTATTAAACGGGCGTAAGTAGGAAACTGAGGTTTAATTAACTCACTTCAATAATTATCGTATCAGTCAACGGGTACATTTTCTTTACAGATCCGGCCATCCGTTTAATGAAAATATAATTGGCCGCGCCGCCAATTGCAGCGCCCACTACCGGTACCAACCTTTCTGCTGTACGGGTACCTAACAGCATCAGCAATTTTTCGGCTATGCCCTCCATCACGGTTTTGGATAGTGTTACACCGGCTTCCACTTTCAGCGAGGTTGCTATCAGCGACATAAATTCTTCAAAACCAATTTCATAACTGCCCTTGTTATAATACATAATAGCCATAGTTACCCTGAACTGCTGGGTCACCAGGTTCGCAAAATCAAACGGGATGCCCGCTATCATGGTAAACATGCCGCCGCTGCCCGATATTACGCCAGAACCTGCTGCCAGGTAAGCACATTGTTCAATAAATTTATCAAGGCCCATTTTATCAACGCCTTTTTTTATATTAAGCTGGTTGATATGCTCAAATATCTGTTTAAACCCCTCGTGGGCCATTTTTTGGGCTTGCAGTTTAATATCTGTGCGGAGTTTTTTAAATTTAATGAGTTTCATAACGGGCAGATTAAATATAGTTAACGGAAAAATGCCGCCGGTTTATATAAGTGCTATTATTGTGCCAGTATGTAAAGCCTGCCAAAATTGACAATAAAAGAGTTGTTAACTAAGCCTTGCATATAATACATTTGTACCCTTATAAAATATAAAATTTGAAAAACAATATCCTCATCGTTGATGACATACACCCTGTTTTTATGGAACGGGCCGAAGCTATGGGCTATCATTGCGATTACCAGCCAACTATTAAACCCACTGAAGCATTGCAAATTATTGGCAATTACGAAGGCCTGGTGATGCGCTCAAAATTTAAATTAAACCGTGAATATATCGACGCCGGCAAAAACCTACGCTTTGTTTGCCGGGCTGGCGCAGGCATGGATAATATTGACGAGGCCTACGCCGAAGAAAAAGGCATTGCCCTGATAAACGCCCCGGAAGGAAATATGGATGCCGTAGGTGAGCACGCTGTCGGCCTGTTGCTTTCGTTGATGAATAACGTTAACGTAGCCGATGCGCAGATCCGCGCCGGCAGCTGGCAGCGCGAAGCAAACCGTGGCTACGAGTTGAAAGGCAAAACCGTTGGCATCATTGGTTATGGCTTTATGGGCCGCAGTTTCGCAAAAAAATTATCCGGGTTTGAAGTAAATGTTATCGCTTATGATAAATATAAAACCGGCTTTAGCGATGCATATGCCCGCGAGGTAAGCATGGAAGAAATTGTTAAGCACAGCGATGTGTTAAGCCTCCACATACCACTAACACCAGAAACTAATGGGATGGTAAATGAAGAATACCTGTTCCATTTTAAGAAGCCTATTTTCCTTATCAATACAGCACGTGGCAAAGCGGTGCAAACAAGGGCAGTTTTAAATGCCATTAAACAAGGTAAAATTTTAGGCGCCGGACTGGATGTACTGGAATCAGAGAAATTTCCGGCCCTGGCCGAACAGGAATGGTTTGATGAACTTCGCCAATCAGGCAAAATAATATTAACCCCCCACGTTGCCGGCTGGACATTTGATTCGTACCGGAAAATAAGCGAGGTAATGGTCGCGAAGCTTGCTTCGCAGTTCATAGTCCATGGTTGATAGTTCATGGTCGGAAGCCAATGGGAGTTTATCGCCGAACAAATTCTGCTATGGTCTATGAACTATGAGCCATGAACTAACAAAACATTATCAATCAACCGTGTTTTGCCAACTTTGGCAGCTACCAGGGCTACAATGCTGTTGGCGTCTTTTGTGGCTTGGTGCAACGTATCTCCATCGGCAATTTCAAAGTAATCAAGCTCAAGGCCAGGCTCGTCGTTGATCATATGTTCAGCCTGTGTTTTTAGCTGGGGCAAACTATTTCTGTCGAAGTTATTTTTTATCCAATTCAATGTTTTCGATAAGATGAGGGCATGCTGCCGGTCTTCGGCGGTAAGATGGATATTTCGTGAGCTCATGGCCAATCCATCGGTCTCGCGCATAATCGGGCACATTACCAATTTAACAGGCATATTTAATGATTCAACCATTTTACTGATGATCAAAAATTGCTGGTAATCTTTCTGACCGAAGAAAGCAACATCGGGTTTTACGATATTAAACAGTTTATATACCACCTGGGTTACGCCCTGGTAGTGCCCGGGCCTGAATTTTCCTTCGAGCAGGCGCTCCAGTTCGCCAATGTTTAAATGCCATTGTTCATTACCATCATAAATTTCGCTAACCGGCGGATTAAAAAGAACATCGCACTTAACCCCTTCCAGCAATTTAATATCAGCCTCTATTGTACGGGGATATTTTTCGAGGTCTTTGGGGTCGTTAAACTGGCTGGGATTTACAAAAATGCTGCATACAACTTCATCGCTGTTTTGCTGTGCCTGCCGTATTAATGAAAGATGCCCCTGGTGCAGGGCGCCCAAAGTTGGTACAAAGCCGATGGTTTTGCCCGAAGCCCTGCTTTGCTCCAAATATTGGTTAAGGGCTTGCTTAGTGGTGAATATATTCAATTGCGTTTAATTACAAAATTTGGCAAAGGTGTGTAATTGAATAAAAATTACCAAACTTACTTGCATAATTGGTTGCCAGTTTATATAATAATGCTTATA
Source organism: Bacteroidota bacterium (assembly GCA_013288235.1). Taxonomy (GTDB): domain Bacteria; phylum Bacteroidota; class Bacteroidia; order Sphingobacteriales; family Sphingobacteriaceae; genus Mucilaginibacter. Next base: position 10,078 of record JABDCF010000130.1, read on the forward strand.
TTTGCAAACTCAAATTTTTTTGACTTCTTATACTTAATTTAATACTGATATAGTGATGGGTAAATCTAAGCTTTTGTTTATAACTCACGAAATGTCCCCTTTCCTTGAACTCACAAAAATTTCTGAAATCACACGCCAGCTTCCGCAGGCTATGCAGGAAAAAGGTTACGAAATCCGTATCCTTATGCCGCGTTTTGGGAATATTAATGAGCGCAGGAACCGTTTACATGAGGTGATACGTTTATCGGGAATGAATATCATCATTAACGATAACGACAATCCATTGATCATAAAAGTCGCATCTATACCAGCGGCCCGTATGCAGGTTTATTTCCTGGATAATGAAGAATATTTTCAGCGTAAACAGGTTTTCACAGATAAGGAAGGCAAGTTTTACGCGGACAATGATGAGCGCATGATCTTTTTCTGTAAAGGCGCTTTGGAAACCGTAAAAAAATTAGGATGGGCCCCCGATGTAATTCATTGCCATGGATGGATGAGCGCATTGGTGCCGGCGTACTTAAAAACCACGTACAAAGATGATCCTACCTTTAAAAACTCAAAAATAGTTTACTCTATTTATGATAATGATTTTAGCGGAGAGCTGGATCCTGATTTCGCCCAAAAATCAATCATGGGCGATATGTCCGAAAAACATACGGAGGTTTATAAACCAGGCTCAAATTCTTCCCTGTACGCAGGGGCTATTCATTACAGCGATGGAATAGTTTTGGCCAGTGAAAACATTGATGAAGAAGTGTTAAATAATGTTAAAAACAGCAATAAATCGGTTTTAGAGTTCGATTCCACTTCAGATTTCGAAAATTATTACAATTTTTACGACGAAATTGCCAATGAGGAATTGGCACATGTTGTATAAGCTTTGAGATCATATATGAAATTTTTCCGCTTAGACTTATTGACCCTGTTAATAAGTCTTTTTATTTTGAATAGTTGTAAAAATCAGGATGCTGTTGGATTGGGGTCAAATGGCCCAGGCCAGATAAACGGCGCCCTGGTTGATACGTCAACAATAATTGTAAATACGGTTCTTGAAGATTCGGTGGTCACTTACAGCAGTGGGGGTGCGCTTCCTAAAA
>JABDCF010000131.1 GCA_013288235.1 Bacteroidota bacterium
ATTTAGTTTGGATAGTCACAACAAAAAACATAATCAACCATTCACATAATTAACCTAATCAACAAAAACAATTATGAAACAAGGACTTTTGATAGATATGGATGGCGTAATATATAGCGGCGAGCAAATGATACAGGGTGCCGACAAGTTTATTGCCCATTTACTTAAAAATAAAATACCGTTTACTTTTATGACCAATAACAGCCAGCGCACAAGGCTTGAGGCTGTACGTAAGCTGCATCGGCTGGGTATCGTGGTAACCGAAGATCATGTTTATACCAGTGCTATGGCTACAGGCACATTCCTGGGCGCGCAAGGCCCCGGCGGTACAGCGTACGTGCTTGGTGAGGGCGGACTACTGACCAGCCTGCACGAAAATGGCATTACCCTGGTTGATAGCGACCCCGAATTTGTGGTATTAGGCGAAGGCAGGAACTTTACCCTCGAAATGGTGCAACGCGCTGTAGACATGATATTGGGTGGTGCAAAATTTATCACCACCAACCGCGACCCATCGCCAAAAAAACCGGGATGGAATAATTTGGGGATAGCAGCAACAACTGCCATGATAGAAGAAGCATCCGGCCGCAAGGCATTTGTTACCGGCAAACCCAGCCCGGTGATGATGCGCTCGGCAAGGAAATACCTGGGGCTTGAAACAGCCGAGACAACCGTAGTTGGCGACACCATGGAAACCGATATACAGGGCGGTGTGCAGATGGGCTATAAAACCATACTCGTACTATCAGGCATAGCAAGAAAGGAAGATCTGGGTCGTTATGCATTCAAGCCTGATATGGTAACTGGCTCGGTTGCTGAAATTGAGTTCCCGTTAAAGTGGTGGTAGGGTAGAGATTAGAGTCTGGAGATTAGAGATTGGGAAATGCGGAAGTCGGAATGCCAATTGCGGAATGACAATACTTCTTCTTTCGGACTTTACTGACTTTCGGACTAAAAAAATTCAACTACCTTTGACGATGCTCAAAGCAAAAAACATCATAAATCGTACGGACAGCTTCAAATTTTAAAGGGCGTTGGCCTCGAGGTTAAAAAAGGCGAAATAGTAACCATTGTTGGTGCATCGGGCGCTGGTAAAAGTACATTGCTTAATATATTGGGCACGCTGGACAGGCCCGATCAGGGGCAGCTTTATATTGATAATATGGAGCTGAACCGCTTAAATAACAAAGATCTGAGCGCTTTCAGGAACCATAAAATTGGCTTTATATTCCAGTTTCACCATTTATTAGGCGAGTTTGATGCCATTGAAAATGTTTGCATCCCTGCTTTTATTGCAGGTACTGCAAAGAAAGAAGCTGAAAAGCGGGCTACTGAATTGTTGGAATTATTGGGGCTTGGCGAAAGGCTTAACCACAAACCAAATGAGCTGTCAGGCGGTGAGCAGCAGCGGGTTGCCGTGGCGCGGGCACTGATAAATAAGCCATCGCTGATATTTGCTGATGAGCCATCAGGCAACCTCGATTCCGCCAACGCGCTTGAGCTGCATGAACTGTTTATAAAGCTGCGTAAGGAATTTAACCAAACCTTCGTTATCGTTACCCATAACCAGGATTTGGCCGACCTATCCGACCGTACCGTTTTTATGAAAGACGGTTTGATCATCACTCAATAAATTACTTAGCGTGTACATCCTGATAACTGCGGCAAATTCGGCGGAAGCCCAGAAGCTTAAAAATAAATTAAATTCAACGGATATTATTTTAGGCGATTACCTTGATCTGCCTGCTTTTATGCTAAAATTGGCTAATATGATTGTCCTGCCAAACCCCCGATCGGTTTCATATGCCCACGAAATGCTAACTTTGTGCCTTGATAAGCAAATTGATACTATTTATGCTTTGCGCGAAGACGAGCAACACATGCTAAATACAGCGAAACAATTGTTTACGGAATATGGAATTGAAATTGTCCGCTATCAATAGTCCATTGCAAACCAAATTACTACTATGGACTATGGTTCATCGACTATGGACAAAAAACTATAAACTAAAATGAACTTACACACAATAGACACCGGCTTTTTTAAATTAGATGGGGGCGCCATGTTTGGCGTAGTGCCTAAAACGATATGGAATAAAACCAACCCTGCCGACGATAACAATTTATGCACCTGGGCTATGCGGTTGCTGCTGGTAGAGGATGAAGGCCGGTTGATGTTAATTGATACCGGCATCGGTAATAAACAGGACGAAAAGTTTTTCAGCCATTATTACCTGCATGGCAACGCAAGTATAGATAGCTCGTTGGCTAAACTTGGTTTTCACCGCAATGATATTACCGATGTGTTTTTAACCCACCTCCATTTCGACCATGTTGGCGGGGCGATAGCACGCGAAAATGACAAATTAGTACCGGCCTTTAAAAATGCAACTTACTGGAGCAACCCCCAGCATTGGGACTGGGCAGTTAACCCCAATGAGCGCGAGAAGGCATCGTTTTTAAAAGAAAACATATTGCCGATACAGGAGAGTGGTCAGCTTAAATTTGTTGCGGCGGACGATGGTGTTAAATTTAGCGATAATATCCATATCCGTTTTGCATACGGGCATACCGATGCGATGATGCTGCCACTGATAAATTACAAGGGCAAACAAATTTTATACATGGCCGATATGCTGCCTTCGGTGGGGCATATCCCCATGCCTTATGTGATGGCTTATGACATGTTCCCGTTAACAACTTTGACGGAAAAGAAGGTTTTATTCACCGAAATACTAGAAAAAGAAATTATTTTGTTCCTGGAGCACGATCCGGTAAACGAATGCTGCACATTACACCAAACCGAAAAAGGCATAAGGTTAAAAGAAACTTTTAACTTAAATGAAATATAATAGGTGGTATTTTGCGCCAAAAATGCTATGCTGACGGGTTGACTTAGCGTGTTTTGTACACCGCAAAAATCGTGCAATAAACGGCATAAAATCAATAAAATAGTTCACTTTTATTTATATAAATTTTAGTTAAAATTTTCGCTAACAATTTCTTACCTTTGCACGTTCTATTCTAAAGGAAGAATCGAGGTAATTTAATTAAATGAGACAACTCAAAATAACTCAATCCATTACCAACCGTGAGTCGCAATCACTTGATAAATATCTTCACGAAATTGGTAAAGTTGATCTGATAACCGCCGAAGAAGAAGTAATATTAGCTCAAAAAATAAGAGAAGGCGACCAGGCCGCTTTAGAACGTTTAACAAAAACTAACCTCCGTTTCGTTGTTTCGGTTGCTAAACAATATCAAAACCAGGGCTTAACCCTTGGCGATTTAATAAACGAAGGTAACTTAGGCTTGATAAAAGCGGCTAAACGCTTTGACGAAACCAAGGGTTTTAAATTTATATCATACGCCGTTTGGTGGATACGCCAGTCAATTTTGCAGGCCATCGCCGAGCAATCGCGTATTGTGCGTTTACCATTAAACCAGGTAGGTTCACTAAGCAAAATCAGCAAAGCATTTTCAAAACTGGAGCAGGAATTTGAACGTGAACCTTCGCCCGAAGAGCTTGCCGACATGCTTGAAACTACAGTCGATAAAATTTCAGATACGCTTAGCAATTCAGGCCGCCATGTATCTATGGATGCGCCATTTGTACAGGGCGAAGAAAATACATTGCTGGATGTATTGGAAAACCAGGAACCAAATACCGATTCGATATTAATAAACGAATCGTTATCCGAAGAAATAAAACGCTCACTTTCAACACTTACCGAACGCGAACGCGAAATTATCGTGTTGTTTTTCGGTTTAGGTACCAATCATCCGCTATCGTTGGAAGAGATTGGCGAGAAATTCAACCTCACACGCGAACGTGTAAGGCAAATAAAAGACAAGGCATTGCAACGCCTTCGTCATACCTCAAGAAGCAAAATCCTGAAATCATATTTAGGATAGGGAAGAGTGAGCCAAGAGTCAAGAACCAAGAGGCCGGGGATTAAGTAAGTAATACTTAGCACCCGGCTTTTATATTTTACGCTGTGCTTTCCTGTCTTGGCTCTTGATTCTTGACCTCTTGTCTCTTTTTTTTTCCGATTCTTTTTTCGCTTTAACTGTAACGTGCCCTCACAAAATGTTGTCTATTACAATAACAACAAGGTGATGTACAAGCTATATTTTTTATTACTTTTTATAATATGCTTCAATAGCGTATCAGGTAGTAAAAGATTGGTTGTCGGCAATGTCACCTTTAAACATGTCATTGACGATCCCGGGCCAGACCCTCCACCATATGCCGATTTTAAAACCCTTGTTGTCCCTATAAAGCGTGCCGGGAATTTAATTATTGTCGAGGCCACAGTTGATTCACTCGAAGGCAATTTTGTATTAGACACAGGCGCGCCATATCTCGTGCTGAACGAAACCTACTTCAGGGATTCGCCAAAAATAGATGATCAGGACGCAGGCGGGATAAATGGTTCATCCGATAGGGCGTTCAGCACAGTAGTCCACAATTTTAAAATTCTTGATCTTCAATACAGCAGGCTCACTGCCGATGTTACTGATCTTTCCTCTATTGAAAACGGGCGGAATATAAAAATACTCGGCTTACTTGGTACCCGTTTATTTTCAAAATTTGCTATAACCGTTGATCTTTCCAGGAATGTGCTTTACATTCAGAAACTGGATAAGGACGGCAATATCCCCGAAAGCGAAAGGATATTTACTAACAGGTTGATGATTACTCCGTTTCGCTACATTAACGATGTGGTTTTTTTAAAAGGCAGCGTAAATGATCACCCGCTATGGTTTGCTTTTGACTCTGGCGCAGAAACCAACCTGCTGGATTACGGTCGTGTGAAAAAAATAATACCCGAAATGCAGGTGATCAGCCGTTCTAAAATAACAGGCATCGGCGGCACAGGCTTAGAGGTGGTTTATGCAAAGTTTGACCAATTAAGTGTTGGCGATAAAGTATTTACGAATAACCGTGTGTTAATAACCAATCTTGGAAAAATGAGCAAAGCCTACGGGTCTACGGTCGATGGTATCCTGGGGTATGACTTTTTTGTCAGGGGGATATTCACCATCAATTTCGTTAAAAAAGAATTTGAAATGTACATTTACACCAACCAGTAAAATGACGAGGACGGGATACATAGCGTTTACATTGATATTGCTTTTAAGCAGTATTAATAAGGCTATTGCCCAAAACCGAAATACGCTGATAATTACTGAGGACTACCTGGTGTTGCAGATCGACCTTAAATCCCCATCAAAACAACTTGATAGCATTTTTAATATTGCTGGCATAACTAATTTTAATGCCACCAGGCTTTTAAAGCATGACTTTTCTGACTTGAAGAATGATGGTTGGGCTATGACGTCCCACGAAAACAGCATTTTTACGTTCAGGTGGCCGTTAACCGATTTGAATAATAACCCACAAAACAGGCCCTACCTTGTCACTACGTGGGTTCGGCAGCCTGGCGGTGAACCAGGATATCCCGACAGGATAAAATACGGCATAAACAAATATAAAAAAGTAACTGCATTTCAACTTTCATCAGGATTGACCAGGTTTATACTTCCGTGATTTACGGATGCAAAAAGAGTGTTTTTATCAGGCAGTTTTAATGAATGGAGTACGTTAAAGGGATTGATGACAAAAACGGATGGCGGCTGGATCATAGATATAAAACTCGAAGCAGGCGCTTACGAATATAAATATATTATAGATGGCCATTGGGCAACCGACCCTAATAACCTGGTGCAAATGAATGACGGCGCCGGAAATGTGAACTCAGTTTATTATAAATATAATTTCAAGTTCAAATTGCCGGGTAATTCCCAGGCGCAAAGGGTAATGGTAGCCGGTGATTTTAATAAATGGGATGCCGATGAACTCATCATGGAAAAAAAAGACGGCGGTTGGGAACGGGATATGTATTTAAATGATGGCGTACATAATTATCGCTTTATGGTTGATGGAAAATGGATGACCGATCCGGTAAATCCGGTTAAAGTAAAAGATGAAAAAGGCGACATAAACTCGGTTATAAACCTTGGCGAAACGGTGGTATTTAGGCTTGCAGGGTATGAGAGCGCTAAAAAGGTATTTGTGGCAGGTGATTTTAATAATTGGAAGGCAGACGAATACAGTCTGCAAAAAAATGGTAACTCATGGCGCCTGCCCGTCGTTTTAATAAAAGGCAACTATAGTTATAAATTTATTGTTGATGGCAAATGGATTACCGATCCGCAAAATCCCTATTTTTCTGTTCAAAAAGGCCAAAAAAATTCGTTTTTAGCGGTAATGCCAAATCATACCTTCAAACTGAAAGGCTTTAGCGATGCAAAAACTGTCGTTATAACCGGCACCTTTGATAACTGGGACCCTAAAGGCTATACTTTAGAACATGTTAACGATAAATGGATTATTGAGTTTTACCTTAAACCCGGAAAGTACCTTTATAAATTCGTTGTAGATGGCAAATGGATTATAGACCCAGGCAATAAACTTTGGGAGGAAAATGAATTTGGTACCGGTAACTCTGTTTTGTGGATAGAGCCATAGGTAAAGGGTAAAGGGCGAAAGGTTAAAGCAGAAAATCTTGTAACAGGATATTTTCTTTAACATTTGTAACATATACATTTAGCGGCTGGTCTATTTAAAAAATGTGTATCGTATTTTGCGATAAAAAATTAATTTAGCCAAGTTTTAAGGTTAAAGGCAAAAGGTACGGGATGAAAGATCATACATTCTTACCTTTAACCTTTCGCCTTTGCCCTTTAACCCATAAAAAATATGACTATCCCTATATACCAGGCTGATGCCTTTACCGATAAGCTTTTCGGCGGCAACCCGGCAGCTATCTGTCCGTTAAATGAATGGCTTCCTGATGAAACCATGCAGAAAATTGCCATTGAAAACAACTTGGCTGAAACGGCTTTCTTTGTTAAAAATGAGGTCGGCTATAAACTCAGGTGGTTTACGCCCGAATATGAAATAGACCTTTGCGGCCACGCCACACTTGCTTCAGCACATATATTATTTACTGAACTTGGCCATAAAGAAGATACTATAAGTTTTGAAACTATAAAGGCAGGCACGTTAATAGTAAAAAAAGATGGCGATAAATACACCATGGATTTCCCATCGAGGCCTGCAATACATATCGAGCCGCCCATAGGCCTTGTTGAAGCATTAGGCGAAAAAACGCCATTGGAAGTTTTAAGGTCCAGGGACTATTTTTTGGTTTACGGATCGGAAAAAGATATTGTTGATATGTCGCCCGATTTCTTCGCCCTGTCAAAAATGGATACAGTTGGCGTAATTGTTACAGCAAAGGGAGATAACTCCGACTTCGTTTCCCGCTTTTTCGCCCCCGGTGCAGGAATCCCCGAAGACCCGGTTACAGGTTCGGCGCATTGCAACCTTATTCCTTACTGGGCTGATAAGCTGAAAAAGAATAAACTGCACGCCTACCAATTATCAGCCCGCAAAGGTGAATTATGGTGCGAACTAAAAGGCGACAGGGTATTGATGAGCGGCAAAGCGGTTACCTATTTAAAAGGGGAAATATTTGTTTGAGGAAGACAAAAGGTGAAAGGTAAAGGGCGAAAGGTACTTATATAACTTTTTACCTTTCGCCTTTCACCTTTCACCTTTCACCTCGCTCAATATCCCACCGTAAATCGTTCCCGGATGTGACGCGGATTTAATATTTCATCAACGATAGCAACAGCAAAATCTTCCATAGATATAAAGCTTTTACCGTTCTCATCGGTTAATAATTGGTTGGTCCCGGTGCGGAAATTTCCTGTACGTTCGCCCGGTGCAATTTCTGCTGATGGGCTAACGTAGATCCATTGCAGTTCTTTTTCTTTCTGATATATTTTCAAGGATTCACGATGGGCCAACGCCGACGCTTTATAGGCTGGTGGAAAATTTGGTGCATCAACCAACTGCACGCCAGGACTAACTTCAAGGCTGCCTGCACCGCCGACTATTATCAGCCGCTTTGTATGGGCCTGCTTTACACCATTTATCAATGGTATAGCCACTTCAGTTATGGTCGATATGGGCGCTCCCTGGGTGTTATTGTAGGCAGATACTACAACATCCTGGTTAAAAGCCCCCGTCTCCACATCCTGCGCGTTAAATATATCACCTTTGGCAACTTTTAAATGCGGGTGGATAACTGTATAACTTTCGGGGCGGCGTACAACAGCTGTAACGTCGATGTCACGGTTTAATGCTTCTGTAACTATGCGGCTGCCAATCCTGCCGCTGGCGCCAAATACTGCTATTTTCATATCTGTTAAATGCTAAAATTACTTAAATGTTTTAAAAAGCTGAAAGCCTAAAGCAGAAAGCAAAAAGCTTTGGACTTTCAGCTTTTTGCTTTCTGCTCCCCTCAAAAAATATTGTTTAAAAAATGATTTTTTTATGATTACTTTGAAGGTTCGAAATTTTTAGGAACGGTACCAGATAAATGCAGCTTACACGGTTAGAAATCAAAGGCTTTAAGAGCTTTGGCGACAAGATCACCATTAATTTTAATGACGGTGTTACCGGTATTGTGGGGCCAAACGGCTGCGGAAAATCAAATGTGGTTGACGCTATACGCTGGGTACTCGGTGAACAAAGTACCCGTATGCTCCGTTCCGAAAAAATGGACAACGTAATATTTAACGGCACTAAAAGCCGCAAAGCAGCGAACCTTGCCGAAGTTTCGCTTACGTTTGACAATACAAAAAATATACTGCCTACAGATTTTTCGCAGGTAACCCTTACCCGCAGGCTTTACCGCAGCGGCGAAAGTGAGTACCGCCTAAACGATGTTCAGTGCCGGTTGAAAGATATTACCGACCTTTTTTTGGATACAGGTATCGGCGCTGATTCTTATTCCATCATCGAATTAAAGATGATCGACGAGATCATCACGAATAAGGAAGGCTCCCGCCGTAATTTATTTGAGGAAGCTTCGGGAATATCAAAATATAAACTGCGAAAAAAACAAACCTTCAGTAAACTTAAGGATACCGAGGCTGACCTTGAAAGGGTAGAAGACCTGCTTTTCGAGATAGAAAAGAACCTTAAAACGCTGGAGAACCAGGCAAAAAAGACAGAGCGTTATTACAGGCTAAAGGAGCAATATAAATCGCTCAGCCTGGTATTAGCATCGTTCAGGATAGAAGCCTTTAGCGGATCGCTAAGCAGGATTGAAGACAGGGAACAAAAGCATAAAGTTGAAAAATCGGGCATCGTAACGCAAATTGATAACATTGAAGCCCTTTTACAGCAACAGAAGCTGGATAGCCTTACTAAGGAAAAAAATCTATCTATCCAGCAAAAGGTCACTAATGAGTTTGTATCAAAAATACGGGCTTATGAAAGTGAGAAAAAAGTGAAAAATGAGCGGTTAAAATTTCAGCAGGATAAAGAAACACGTTTAACTGAGGAACTTGATCGTGACAAAACACAGCTGAACCACGTGCTTTATAACCAGAAACGCCTTGCCGAAGAAAAAGCGCAGGAAGATGAAAATCTTGAAACCCTGCGGTCGCGTTTAGCTGAATTAAAAGAAGCTGTTGACGAATTGCGCGAAAATCAATCAGTGGGCAGGAACGAGCTGAATGAACTGACCGGCATAAACACCAGGCTACAAAACCAGGCTTATAAAACCGAAAAAGACCTTGATATTTTGCAAATTCAGCAGCAGGCGCTTGAGCAGGAAGGCCAGCGAAATATGGAAGATACTTCGAACAAAGAAGTGGAACTTTCGCATTTCAATGAGGTGGTGGCCGGCCTGCAAGGCCGTGTTGAAATAGCTGAACTTGAATACCAGCAAATAGTTGAATTTGAAAATAAATTGCAGGAACAGATAACGGCCACTGCAGGTGAAATTGATACCGTACAGGAAGCGATCATCCGCGAAAGCAGAAAGCTTGACGCAAAGCAAAACGAGTATAATCTTACCAAAAGCATGGTTGATAACCTGGAAGGTTTCCCGGAATCTATCCGCTTTTTGAAGAAAAACACCGATTGGTCGAAAAATGCGCCACTTTTCAGCGATATACTATTTTGCCGTGAAGAATACAGGGTAGCCATTGAAAACTACCTGGAGCCATTGATGAACCATTATGTGGTTGATACTTATAATGAAGCCATCAGGGGTATTAACTTGTTAAGCAAGGCTGCACAGGGAAGGGCGCAGTTTTTTGTGCTGAATAGTTATGAAAGCGCCGGTATTATACAGGTGAACGTTGATGGGGCTATTCCCGCCCTAAACGTGGTCGAGGTTGATAAACACTACCAGCCATTATGCGATCATTTATTAAGAAACGTTTATTTAATTGATGATGGCAACGAAAATGCGCTCAATAATACCGACTTACCTGCCGGGGTTGTGTTAATTGGAAAAAGCGGAAAATTTAATAAATCAAAATACACCATGGCTGGTGGGTCGGTTGGTTTGTTTGAGGGCAAACGCATAGGCCGGGCAAAAAACCTTGATAATCTTTTAAAAGTTATAAAGCTGATAGATATTGAGGTGGCGGACTTTAAAGGCCGTTTTGAAAATTTGCAAAGCAAGCTTTCTGATTTGAAAGCATCGGGAAAAGCTGCCGAAATAAAACAAAAGCAGCATGATCTCAACCTGCTCAATAATGAGTTGATCACCGTTAAAACGCGCCAGGAACAATACCAAACCTTTATTGAAAACAGCCTTAACCGCAAAGCTGATATTGCCGCCAAAATAAGCAGCATTAAAGAAGAAATGATTGCCTTGCAACCGCAGCTCGAAGAAATTAAAGAGCAACAGCAGGCGCAAAAAGACTTGCTGGCCGATAAACAATTGGCCTTTAACGAGCTTAACGAATACGTAACCACGCAGTCAAACGCTTACAACCAGGAGAATATCCGTTTTCACCAGCAACAAAATAAGGTATCGGGCCTGGTAAAAGATTTGGATTACCGGTTAACACAGCAGGAAAGCCTGGATGTCCGGATAAAACAAAATAATGCTGAACTTGAGCTGGTAAAAATTGCCATACAGGAAAATTTGCAGCAGGCCGA
>JABDCF010000132.1 GCA_013288235.1 Bacteroidota bacterium
CCAGATATCGCTTGATTTCCATCAAAAAGATACCATTCATAAGTTTTTAGAAGAGATACAAAACATCAAAGAAGTTACCGAATGCCACCACGTAACCGGGCAGTGCGACTTTTTGCTAAAAGTTTATGTAAGGGACATAAAATCGTATGAGCAACTCATTATGGAAAAAATAAGCCGCATCACCGTGGTGAAAACTTTCCAAACGATGATGATCATGTCGACCAGTAAGAAGGAGCCGATTGTGCCGCTGGAGTATTGATGTGCAGATTTCGGATGTGCAAATGTGCAAATGAGCTTCAGACTTTCGAAAATCATTTCGTATTATTATGAAAGACCGGAAATCACAAAAGATAATTTTAATAATATCGGTAGCTGTTATTGCCTGGGGTATATTCGATCTTGCGACAGGGGACTTTGCCGACTTTTTTAAAGTAAATTCAATTTATAGCCCTCCAAGTTCAAGAAACATGTCCTTTGCTGTTTTATTTCTGCTCGCCATTGTTATGGCATTCTTTAGTGCCAAGAATCTTTTGAACAAGGAGTAAACGTTATATCAATCATTCGCACATTTGCACATCGTCTTAATGTATTTGCCAATCTACAGGTTTCTTCCCTTCTTTCTCTAAAATCTCATTAGTTTTTGAAAACGGTTTTGAGCCGAAAAACCCCCTGTCGGCCGAAAAAGGTGATGGGTGCGGTGATTTTATGATGTGGTGTTTTGTTTTGTCGATCAATTCGGCTTTTGCCTGGGCAAAGGCGCCCCATAGTATAAATACAATGCCTTCTTTTTTGTCGGATATAGTTTTGATAACGTTATCCGTAAACTCCTCCCAACCCTTTTTTTGATGCGAGCCGGGCATGCCGGCTTTAACGGTAAGGCTTGCATTTAACAATAATACACCTTGCCCTGCCCATTCTGTAAGGTTACCGTGGTTTGGCGTTACAAAGCCGGGTATATCGGTAGATAGCTCTTTATAAATGTTTCGTAATGATGGCGGGATAGTTATGCCTTTTTGAACGGAAAATGATAAGCCATGTGCCTGGTTTTCGCCATGGTACGGGTCTTGCCCTAATATCACAACTTCAACTTTGTCGAATGGGGTTTTGTTAAAGGCATTAAAAATATCGGCGCCTTTGGGGTATATTTTATTGCCTGCGTCTTTTTCTTCTTTTAAAAATTTCTTCAGCTCAACCATATATGGTTTGCCAAATTCGTCACCCAAAACCTCCAGCCACGAAGGTTCTAATTCTATTGCCATAAATCTTTAATTATTATGTTGATTAAGCGTACAAATAAACGGATATTTGTGTGCTAATTTAGTATTGCAAAACGATGTCGAATATAATAAGGTTAATTATTGCATGTGTAGTTATGGGCGCCGCTGTTGCGCTTTGTGCATTTGGTTTTTGGGGCTGGGGGATATTGGTGCTGTTTTTAGGCGGCATTGTATTGCTTACCTACTTTTTTAATGAAAACATGATCCTTGCTCAATGGTTTTTGCGTAAAGAAAAATCGGAAAAGGCAGAGGAATGGTTATTAAAAATTACCGATTACGAAAAGCAATTGAACAAAAGCCAGCACGGCTATTATAATTTGCTGATCGGTTTGATCGAGTCGCGCAAATCGCCTATGAAATCGGAAAAATATTTTAAGAAATCACTTTCCCTCGGCATGAAAATGTCGCACAATACAGCTTTGGCAAAACTTAGCCTGGCAGGGATAGCAATGGCTAAACGCAATAAACGCGAAGCGCAGATGTATTTATCTGAAGCCACTAAAGATGATAAAAACAAATTGCTTACCGAACAAATAAAAATGATGAAAGCCCAGATGGGGCAGATGGATAAGCAACAGGTAGTAAGGGGCGGGTACCGCCAGTTTTAGATATTATCACGGAGACAAAAAACAAGACGCAAGTATTGCGTCTCTACAATTTCTCTTGATTCTTGATTCTCTCCCCAATTACTTTTCTTCTAAAGAGCTATAATAATCAGGCTCGGAAGAGTGATTTTGATTAGCCGAGATATGTCTGTCAGGAACATAATAGCCGTCTTCAGACGGATTGGCTACTTCAACAATTTTAAGCAGGCTTCTGATAAAGGACAAGTTAAAGTTGCTACGGTTCAACTTTATCAGGTATTCGTTTTCTGTTATTTCGAGGATGGAATTAGTCATAACTTTAGTTATAAGTGTATATGCAATTATAAACAACACATTTAATACCAAAGTTGTATTCGTTTTATCCTTTCGTTAACAAATTGTTATTAATAGACAGGTTTACAGTGAATTATTTTTTTTCAACATGGTGCAAGTGTAGTCTATTGAGTGTGCAACAATGTATGGCAAATATTTTATCTCTTACATCCCGTGTCGCCTCACCTAAATCCTCTCCAAAGGAGAGGACTTTAACTTCGCATTCGTAAAAATATTCTTTTTAAGCCCCTCTCCTTTTGGAGAGGGGTTGGGGTGAGGCGAATTGCGCAAATGATTCACTTCATTCAAACCAGGCCATCACCACCTCTTTAACAGGCATGGTAATTTCAAGCTTTAATTTTTTGCGCATCCCGCCAAGGTCATTAAATACCTTGTTCGGGTTAGCTGCTTTTAATTCCTCAACGGTATTAAAGCCCATTTTATTAAGTACGGGCACCCATTCGGCAGGTACCCCAATGTTTACAAAATCATCTGCTGCAGCTATTTTTGCCTTTTTTTCAGGCCGCATTTGCGGGAAGAACAATACTTCCTGTATGGTGCTTTGATTGGTCAGCAGCATTACCAGCCTGTCGATACCAATACCGAGGCCCGATGTTGGCGGCATGCCATATTCAAGCGCGCGTAAAAAATCATCGTCCATGGCCATAGCCTCATCGTCTCCGCGACCTGCCAGTATCAACTGTTCTTCCAAACGTTCGCGCTGGTCGATAGGATCGTTCAATTCCGAATAGGCATTTGCAATTTCTTTACCATTAACAAACAACTCGAAACGCTCCACCAAACCTTCTTTCGAGCGGTGTTTTTTGGCCAGCGGCGTCATCTCAATAGGGTAATCGGTTATATAGGTTGGCTGTATCAGGTTAGCCTCAACTTTTGCGCTAAAAATTTCGTCTATCAGTTTACCTTTGCCCATGCTTGCATCTGTCTCAATGCCCAGGTCGCTGCAAGTTTGGCGTAAAGCCACTTCATCCATAGCCGAAACATCGATGCCTGTATATTTCAGGATAGAATCATACATCGAAAGTTTTTCGTACGGCCCTGCAAAATTGATTTCGTTGGCGCCAACCTGCACTACCGGGATACCGTGCACTATCCTTGCAACTATTTCAAGGCATTCCTCCACCATGGACATCATCCAGTTATAATCTTTGTAGGCTACGTATATCTCCAGCCCGGTAAATTCAGGGTTGTGTGTGCGGTCCATGCCCTCATTACGGAACATTTTACCAAACTCATAAACACCGTCAAAGCCCGCTACTATAAGGCGTTTTAAGTACAACTCGTTGGCAATGCGCAAAAACAGCGGCATATCCAGCGTGTTATGGTGCGTTACAAACGGGCGCGCCGCAGCGCCACCATGCACGGGTTGTAATATCGGAGTTTCCACTTCCATCCAGCCCTGCTTGTTAAAGTATTCACGCATCGAACTGATCACTTTCGACCGGTTGATGAAAATTTGCTTGTACGATGGGTTAACTGTAAGATCGACATAGCGCTGGCGGTAACGCATTTCCGGATCGGTAAAGGCATCATGAATATTACCTTCCTCATCGCGTTTAACAACCGGTAATGGCTTTAACGATTTCGACAGCAATACCAATTCACGCACATGTACCGAAATTTCGCCGGTTTGTGTTAAAAAAACATAGCCTTTAATACCGATAAAGTCGCCGATATCCATCAGCTTTTTAAATACAGTATTGTATAAAGTTTTATCCTCATCAGGGCAAATATCATCGCGTTTCAGGTAAATCTGTATACGCCCGGTTGAATCCTGCAATTCGGCAAATGAAGCGCTGCCCATAATGCGGCGCGTCATTATACGGCCGGCGAGGGTCACATTTTTATAAGTTTCGGGGAAACGGTTAAAGTTGTCGGTAATATCCTGTGCCCATGCATTTACCTTATATTCCTCGGCGGGATAAGGGTTGATACCTAATGCGCGCAGTTGCTGTAATGATTCGCGGCGTAAAATTTCCTGTTCGGATAGTGCAATACTCATATTGGCGCAAAAGTAAGAATTTTTGTTGAGGCGGAGATAGGAGATGTGTTTTTAGTCCGAAAGTCGGGAAAGACCGGAAGACCGAAAGAAGATGGTAAAGAAAAAACAGGTTTGCTTAAATCAAGGAAACCGGGATAGGTTATAATCGATGATCAATTCTTATATTTGTAATATGGAAACCAAAGAATTAACACAGGATTCTTTAAATGAGCAACAATTGCTCATGTTGCGTTTGTTAAAAAAGCCCATGCCCGAAGCTTCATTTATCCAGATCAGGCAACTTGCTGTTGAACTTTTGGCCAAACAGTTGGAAGAAAATATTGATGAATGGGAAGTAAAAAATGGCATTACAGAGGAATATTACGAGGAATTAAGTAAACAGCATTTTCGCAATTAGAATTTTCCTCTGTGAACGCGGTGCCTTCTCCGTGTCTTCGTGTTAAAAAATAATTAACCACAAAGGCCACAAAGGTTTTCGCAAAGAGCACTAAGCTTTTTTTAAATTGAAAAGCTTCTTCCTTTCCCCCCAACCTATCTCTTTTAATACCTTTACCCCATGAACTTAAAAGTAATTGCTTTTGATGCTGATGATACCCTTTGGGTAAATGAGCCGTATTTCAGGCAAACGGAGGAACGGTTTTATGAACTGCTGAGTGGGTATTCTTCACAACATACGCTTGAACGCGAATTGCTAAAAAACTGAAATAGAAAATCTTACCCTATACGGTTATGGCATAAAAGGCTTTGTGTTATCAATGATAGAAACTGCTTTACGTGTTACCAGTAACACCATAAGTGCAGATGCTGTTGAAAAGATAGTGAACTTAGGTAAACAAATGCTCGACCAGCCGATAGAGTTGCTGGATGGGGTAGAAGACGTACTGCTGGCCTTAAAAGATAAATACCGGCTGGTAGTAGCCACCAAAGGCGACCTGCTGGACCAGGAACGCAAATTAAAAAAATCGGGCATTGGCCATTATTTTCATCATATCGAGATCATGTCTGAAAAGGACGATGCCAATTACCTGAAACTCATTAAACACCTTGATATACCGCCAAACGAATTGTTGATGGTGGGCAACTCTCTTAAAAGTGACATACTACCGGTTTTAAATGTTGGGGGTTATGCCGTACATGTGCCTTATCACATTACCTGGGCGCACGAGCATATTGAACATAGTATCGATAATGAGAAGTTTAAAAGCGTGGTTGGGATAAGGGATATATTGGCGTTTTTGTAGAAAGCCCAACACTTTGAATTAGCTAAAAAAAATTCAGCGTTATCGATCAACTATATCTCAGGCTCAAAATTTAATCTAATGAATGCCGGGATACTCATAATACCCGTTTAAAACCTTCGTTAAGCCAGAGCCATCTGTATTTACTTTAGATAACGCGGGAGTTTTTGTTGCTGTATCATAACCAAGGAAATAAATTTCTTTTTCATCTGCAGACCATGCAGCGCCTACAAGTTCATCAGGATAATTGCTTGTAAAACTGAGAACTGTTTTTACGTTGCTCCCGTCAATATTGCAAATACTCAAACCTGTTAAACTGTCAAAAAGAAAATATTTGCCATCAGGAGATATTGCCTCTATAGACCTGTTACTCGTAATAAACTGCATACCACTCCCATCAGCATTAATTGAATATACCCCGGTTTTAATGGAATTACCGGCAGCGACTATATACATGCGCCCATTTTGTGACCAGCCTACTGGTATTGCCTCGCCATTTTGATTTGCAAACGACGTTATTTTCTGCTCATTAGATCCATCTGCGTTAGCAACGTATACATCAAGAGTATAAGGTACGTTATCTACTAAACTTTTTGCATAAACTACATGGGCGCCATCAGGCGAAAAAAATGCATAGTCAACCTCATTACCTTTAGTAATATTTGTTAAATTATTCCCAGCGCTATCGATAGTATACAGACCGCGATCAGTATCATCTTGATTGCCCCTCACAAATATTATTTTACTTCCATCAGAAGAAATAGATGCCCTGTAGTCAAAATAATTTGGTGGAGGGGTGGTAAGCCGTGTCAATCCCGAACCATCTAAATTTGTACGATATAAACTCGTAAATAAGCTTGGGGTGCTTGATTTACCAGAATTATAAAGTTCATCAGCATCAAACAGTAAATATTTTCCGGCCGATGTATTTTGGGTAGCAGTAGTTTTATTAGTACTTGCGCCGTCTTTTTTGCATGCGTAAAATGAGATAATAAGGATAGAAAAAAGCACAATTTTTTGCTTCATTTGTTAAAGGCTTAGAATTATAAAATAAACAGATGTATCTTCTGACGCCGCAATATACAAAACTACTTTGATCAATCTTTTTCAAAGCACATGCATGATGCGTTTTCTTTTAAATTTATGCTTAACGTCCATAGTTGGTCGGTAGCTACGGAACTTTCTATAATAGCAAAATATATTAACCTTTCTTCATAACCACATGTACAGGATGAACCTTCACGGGAACTGTATGCGTTTTATCTACATACGAGAGCCCCATAGCAACGGAATTTATTAAGCAATGCAGCGCAATGCCCCATATAAAACCATTTTTAAAACGTATATAAGTTATGCCCCAGCCCATAATTAGTTGCGGTAAAACATAAACGGGATAGATCCATATCAACTGCCATTGCAATGGTGCATAATTTGATATGTGCATTAACCCGAAAAGGCAAATGGAAATAATAACAAATACTTTTTTGTAAGCCCGCCCAACTGATAAATTAACGGGCAACAATTTTTTGATGATGAAATAAATGACCGGAACCAATGCAAGCCTTATCAACAAAGCATAGCCTGCGCCAATGCTGTGCGAAAAAGCTTTTACCGGCGGCAACAAGCTGCCAAAAAGAAAAATGGCCACTGAAATACCCAAAGCAATATGCCCCCTTTTAAAAGACAGCGGCAGCCTGAACACAGTTTCTTCCAAAACGGGGCCGATGATACATATATAGAGCAATGCAACCCCATAGCCTAATTTTTGGATCAAATGCTGAAAGCTGACATCATTTTGTTGCCTGATGCTTTTAGCATGTATTACATGGGTAACAAAAGTATCGGCCAGGTAGGTAAATGGTCCCACAAACAGCAGGGATAAAAAGATAAGCCCATAAACCTTAAGTAAAGTGAATATCTTTTCTTTAACTGAAGGTGTTGCCTCTTGTGGCAGGTAGGGGAAACCGCTGAGATTAAATAGTTCCTTCAGCATTTATTGATCAGCCTCCGCATCCATGGTGTACATTTCGTCAATAGCCCCGGCGTATTTCTTTTCTATTACCTTGCGTTTGGCCTTCATTGTAGGGGTAATCTCTCCGTCTTCAATACTGAAAGGCTTGCGTTTTATTTTAAAGTTTTTTATACGCTCAAATTTGGCCAGTTCGTTTGATAGTTTTTTAATATCCTGGCCTATCCAGTCCACAATTTCTTTATCATCGATAAACAATTCGGGTTGTTCAAAATAAGCTTCTTTTAAACTAAAGGCTTCCTGTAAGGTTTCCTTTGCGGGAACAACTATGGCAGTTATATATTCGCGTTTATCGCCCACCAAAAACAGTTGCTCGATTTTTGGGCTTTTTAAATAGGTGTTTTCAACCGGGGTTGGATAAATGTTTTTACCGTAAGCATTTACCAGCATGTTTTTAAGCCGGTCGGTAATTTGCAGGTTACCACGGTAGTAGCGGCCAATATCGCCGGTATGGAACCAGCCTTCAGGGTCGATAACCGAAGCAGTTTCTTCCGGCTTATTAAAATAGCCCTTCATTACGCAATGGCCGCGCACGATGATCTCGCCCTCTTCCGATTCAAAGTCTTCTTTAAACGATTCGTAGGTTTGGATGGTATAAATATGTTTGGTATCTACGTTTTGTATAGCTACTTCAATACCCGGTATAATACGGCCCACGGTGCCATAAATAATGCGGTCGGTCTCGGTAACCGACATTACGGGTGAAGTTTCTGTCAATCCAAAACCTTCTAATATTTTTATGCCGAGGTCGCCGAAAAATTCACCTATATTTTTTGGCAAAGCGCCGCCGCCTGATAGCATGATCTTTAAACGGCCGCCGGTTTTTTCTTTTATTTTGCTAAATACCAGTTTTTCGGCAACTTTATGTTGCTGACTTAATAATATACCGGGCTTTTTGTCGGCCTCTTTAACCAGTCTTACTTCCTTGCCGATTTTAAGCGACCATAAAAATATTTTGGATTTAACGCCACCTGCGGACGTGCCGTTTTTCATGGCCTTATCGTGTATACGTTCTAAAAGGCGGGGTACGCAGTTCATTATAGTCGGCCTTACTTCGGCCATGTTTTTGGCCAGTAGGTCAAGGCTTTGTGCGAAGGCTATTTTACTGCCGGTATAAAGGCAAACATGATAAGTAGCTGTACGCTCAAACACGTGCGATAGCGGCAAAAAGGACAGGAAAATATCGTCGCTTGTAATTATGGGTATCTGTATCAGGCAAACCCTTGCATTTTCGGCAAGGTTATAATGGGTGAGCATTACCCCTTTAGGCGTTCCGGTAGTGCCGGATGTATAAATAAGGCACGAAAGATCAGAGGGCAAAATGGCCTCTCGGGCACTGTTAATTGCCCGGGCGTACTGGTGTACTAATGTTAAACCCTCTTCAATTGCCTGTTTAAGGCTGCAAACCCCGGCATCAAGGCTTAGCTTTGAGGTCAGTTTTTCAAAATCATCAAACGCAGGTATAATACGTATCAGCGCCGGGCAGTTATTGGCTACTTTAAGCACTTTGCGCAATAAAAAGGGATTGCCAACCAAAATGGTTTTGGCGCCCGAGTCATTTAAAATATACTCTATCTCAGTTTCGGTAAGGGTAGGATAGATGGAGGTATTTATTGCGCCTAACTGCTGTAAAGCCTGGTCGTAATAAACATAATCGGGGCCGTTTTCGATGATCAGAGCCAACCTGTCGCCCTTTTGTATGCCAATTTCAAGGAACCAGGCCGAAATGGCGTCTATCTTTTCCAGAGCTTGCCGGTAACTGATCTCAACCCATGCATCGCCTACTTTATGGGTCATGAAAGTGTGGGTATCCGGATGGATGTTTTCTACAATATTGCGGATTAGGCTGGGGATGGTTGATCTGTCGGCTACTGTATTCATTAAGTTCAAACTGATTTATTAGGATAACAAAGCTAATTTATTTTATTGATTTTGATTTCACCGATTATATTTTTGTGATTACACCGATTTTTTTTTGATTTCACCGATTAGGAAGGAATGATTTCACCGATTTGAAAATTGTGCCATAAGCGTACGCTAATTTGTATCAGAAACGTACGTCGGTAATTTAGATTAATAAACTAATTGACTTACTTATAGATAGTTACTAATTTGGCATTCTGTTAGCATGGCTATTCCCAGGTATTTATCTTTAAAGCATTTGTATGTTAAAAAATTACTTCAAAACAGCCTTTCGTAATGTGCAGCGTAACAAAGGCTTCTTTGCGTTGAACTTTACGGGGCTATATATCAGCGTAATAGTATGCATCCTTATCTCATTGATTATATTGCACGAAACAAGTTTTGATAAGCACCCCGGCAGCTCTTTAAGCATATACAGGGTGGTTGATAATTCCATTTCAGCAACCGGCAACTCCTATGGTGCTGCCACGCCATACCCGCTGGCCACAGCATTGCGTACAGCCATGCCCGACGAAAAACTGATCTCCCAGATCCATTTCGAGAAAGAAGACCAGGTTTCTTTCGGCGAAAATAAATTCAAAGAGAAAAATATCGTATTTGCTGATTCTGTTTTTCCAAAGCTTTTCCCGTTAACTGTAAAACAAGGCGATATCAGCAGGGCATTGGCCGAACCAGGCTTTGCAATACTTACTTCAACAACGGCAAAACGTTATTTCGGGAACGCAGACCCGGTAGGTAAAAGAATAAAGTTTGCCAATTTTCTTGACCTCCAGGTTGCGGCTGTTATCGCTGACGCCCCTTCAAATACTCATCTGCCTTATAATATGCTGGTTTCGTACCGTTCGTTAACAGCACACGTTATTGGCGACCTACCACTTAACCAATGGAGCCTGACGGCCGGTGGCTATGTTTACATAGGGCTGCCAAACGCTAACCAGGTAAATGCCACTGAAAATGTCCTAAAGTCTATTGCAGAAAGGAACACGTCAAAAAATAATCCCGGTACAAAAACTATCTTTAAGCTGCAACCATTGGCAAATATTCACTTCAACCAGCTGTACTCAACCAGTAACCCTGGTTATACCATTAATTACCAATACTTGTACCTGATTGGTGCTATTGGCTTGTTTTTGATATTGGCAGCTTGCATCAATTATACTAACCTGTCAACCGCCCTGGCACTAAAAAAAGCAAAGGAGGTAGGTGTCAGAAAAACCATGGGCGCAACACGCGGCCACCTGATGGAGCAGTTTTTGTCGGAAACCTTCTTGCTTTCGGCAGTTGTTATTGTTATAGCCGCTTTGTCTGTTCGCTTTTTTCTTCCGGCCCTCAATATGTTTCTTGATAAAAACATTCCATTGGATTGGCTGAATATTAAAACAGTGTTTTTGTTGATAGGATTATGGGTAGTGGTATCGTTACTTTCCGGATTGTACCCCGCATTTGTGCTATCAGGGTTTAACCCGATTACTGCCCTCAAAAATAAAGTATCAACGCCAAAGGCTTCGTTAGTGATGCTGCGAAGGGGGCTCGTTGTTTTCCAGTTTTTAACCGCACAAATATTAATTATTGGGGCCATTGTGGTAGCTAAGCAGATGGATTTTGTACAGT
>JABDCF010000133.1:0-477 GCA_013288235.1 Bacteroidota bacterium
GGTTTGGGCAGCAGGTAATCCTATTAAATTGGGGTTTAGTGTCTGCGTGATTATCCCCCAGGCGCAAACCTATTATATGGGTTTTGGGGCCGATAACAGTGGCATACTTACTATCGACGGGGATACCATATTGCAAAATATCAGCTTTCTTTATTGGGGAATTTATAAACACAACTTTTCAAAAGGGGAACACTTAATTCACTTTTCAGATGTCAATTTCGGAGGTGAGGCGGCTATCGGGTTTGAAATATATGGCAACACCGCTGCCGAGATAGCAGCCGCAAACGGATACAGCGGCCTTAACCTGGTATATAGTACACATCAATTAATTGGCGCGCCGGTTGAAGAAAGTGACCTCAACAGCTCTTACTCCTGCCCTGTTGGTTCGATACTTGACTATTGCGCGTCGGCCATACCGGTCTGTTCGCAATACGTCACCATTTCATTAAACCTGCATAATCCTCCCCCAGCCTGTTT
>JABDCF010000133.1:487-10858 GCA_013288235.1 Bacteroidota bacterium
ACCGCGGGCGTCGATCTTACAGACCCGGCTATTACCGCCGGTAATCCTACAAGCCTCACTTACACTTACTGGGCCGACAGTCTCGCCACAATTCCATTGTCAAATCCTAAAAAGGTCACGCAAAGCGGCACTTACTATATCGAGGGCACATTTAACCAGTGTAATTTGATCAAACCGGCTACAGTGGTCGTCAATTCGGTAAACACTATTATTTCGAAACAGCTATGCCCGGGACAGAGTTACCTGGGCCACACCCGAACCGGGAGTTATACAGATACGTTAAAGTCGTTTAACGGATGTGATAGCTTGGTTACTGTTAATATTACCGTGAATCCGAAAGTTAATCTTGGTCCCGACAGGATCATGTGTTTAGGCGACTCCATATTGTTAAGCCCCGGTCTATACAGCCAATACCAATGGCAGGACAATTCGACAAGCCCGCAATACAAGGTCACAATGCCGGGAACTTATTGGGTAAATGTAATGGATACGTCCGGATGTATGTCAGCCGATACAGTTGTTATCTCACCGGGCAATTGTCTTTCAGGCAAAATTCCAAATACTTTTACACCCAACGGTGATGGGATAAACGACACCTGGCAAATTAAAGGCTTGCAAAGCTATCCTCAATGCATTGTGCTTATCTACAACCGCTGGGGGCAGCAGGTGTTCAGCAGCATAGGATACTCCAAACCCTGGGATGGCGAATATGGCGGCAAGCCGCTGCCAACAGGCGTATACTATTATGTTATCACCCTGGGCAGCAGCGGCCCTCCTTTAGGGGGTTTTGTTACCGTTATACGATAATTTGGTGATAACTTCGATTTATAGAACGAATCCAGGGGGGCTTCTAAATGCTGTTGCTACATGGAAACATCCCCTACTCATTTATTACTGAGTTCTTCTGCCAGCCCGATAAGAAGTCCTTCGGGTCCACGGATGTAGCAGAGCCGGTACGAATTCTCGTACTGCATAACTTCGCCGACGAGCTGCGCGCCATGTGTGATGAGCCTCGCGACCATCTCGTCAATGTCTTCTACAGCGAACATGACGCGCAGGTAGCCGAGCGCGTTCACAGGGGCTTGACGGTGATCGGCGACTACAGGCGGCCTGAGAAATCGCGAGAGCTCCAGCCGGCTATGACCATCGGGGGTTACCATCATGGCGATCTCGACGTGCTGGTCACCCAGTCCGGTGACGCGCCCTGCCCATTCTCCTTCTACTGTGCCCCGCCCCTGGAGTTTCAGGCCAATCTCGGCGAAAAAAGAGATGACCTCATCGAGGGATTCTACCACGATGCCAACATTGTCCATCCGTAGTAATTTATTTTTTGCCATAGTTTTACTTCCTTTTCAATTAAAACTCATAAACTCTATACAAAGTTTTCCTCAATTAAAGTTTACGTCTAAGTGTCTTCGTCGGTGTTATCACCATAGGTGTCCGGAAGATCAAAAAGGGCGGAAAGCCTCTTCGAGTATATATTCCCGCCTCAATCAAAACTTATTTTTATTGATAACCTCCATAAACCGCTCCCTGAACTTTTCGCTTACAGGTATGCGTTTATCGGCGATATAAATATGGTTATCTTCAATTTTACTAAGCTGTTGATAATTGATGATATAGGAGTTATGCACCCTGACAAAAGGTAATTTAAGTTGCTCTTCAATATCCTTTAACCGGCGATATATCAGCATTTGTTCCTGGCCTGTCACCAGTCGTACATAATCTTTCTCTCCTTCAAAATACAGTATGTCCTTTAATAAAATCTTCCTGAATATCTTTCCCGATTTTACGAAAAAAAATTCCGGGCCCTGTTCAGCATTTGGCAGATGTTCCGGCCCGGGTTTTAAAAAATGCTGCTCTATTTTTTGTACCGATGCCAAAAAACGTTTTAAAGTGATGGGTTTAAGCAGGTAATCTATGGTCTGAAAAGCATAGCTTTCAGCAGCGTATTCGGAATAAGCTGTGGTGAAAACAATTTTGGTGCGGGGCGGCAATAACGTAGCGAGTTCCATCCCCGTAAGCTTTGGCATATTGATATCCAGGAAAATAAAATCAACCTGGTTCGTTTTTAAAAACGCCAGCGCTTCCAGCGCATTGTAACATTTCGCTTTCAGATCCCATGTTGTACTTTGCTTTATCAGCAGTTCCACCAGGTCGACAGCATCAGGCTCATCATCAATAATTATGCAGCTCAAATTCATTAAATCGGGATTTTTAAAAATGCAGTATATAATTCTCCTTCATTATCAATATTGAGTTCAAATTTCTCTCCGTATAACATCCTGAGTCTTTTGGTTAGGTTAATGATCCCAAACCCGCCCGTTTGATCGCCGGCGTCAGGATCGATTTTACGGTTACTGGTTTTAAAAAGCAAATAATCATTTTGCTGCACCAGCGAAATAGTTACCCGGTTTTGCTTTCGTGATTTATCGATCCCATGTTTGAAAATGTTTTCTACAAAGGTCATGAGCAGCATGGGCGGGATGCGGAGTTCCGGGTTATAAGCTTTCTCGAAAATAATACTGGCGCCGTGCCGGATACGAATTCGCTCAAGCTCCATATAGTTTTCGATAAATGCCACTTCTGTGGATACCGGCACTTCATCCTTTGGGCTTTCATCAACAAAATAACGCATTATATCCGACAGGCGTTCTATCAGGCCGGCCGATGGCGGGTCAACTTTATAAACCCTGTAATAAATGCTGTTAAGCGCATTAAAAAGAAAGTGCGGCTGAACCTGCGATTTGAGTAAATTAAGTTCGGCGTGGCTTTTTTGCAAAAGGATTTCCTCCGTTTGTTGTTTTAAAGTGAAATAGGCAATAGCGATGCGAAAAACCAGGCTCAGGACATATATCAGGATTCCACCGGGAACATAACTCAATAAAGTAAGCAGATCAACCGGGGGTGTTTTTAACAGAAAATGCTTGTAGATGATAATGCCTGCGTAGCCCTTTAGCATTCCTGTTAAAATTAAAAAGAACGCTACTGAAATACCATATGCTACCAACCTTCTCTTTTGATAAAATACCGGGTATAACAACAGGATATTCCCATAAATAATGATTGCATACGATGTTGCGTTGACTATAGTGGCTATTACTGATTTCAGTAAACCATCCATCGGCAATAACGAAAAAAATATCAATAACAACACGGCGGTCCATATCAGCACCTGGAGCTGAATAATACCGGGTGCTTGCCTCCATATCTTCATGTTCAAAAATACTAACCTTTTATGTCTTCATGTGCTATTTTATACCGTTGGGCCACTATTCTCTGCAATTGCATTAAAAATCAAGACGGTTGATTAAAAACCCCCGAAAAACCCATACGTCGAATAAATAGCATTCCCCGTTGGAAATAAAAGGAACAGGGTCGAAAAGATTATTGAAGCCGGTTTGTAAAAAACACTTTTGATCATCAAAATCAAAACATGAAAATCAAATTATCTAACCACTTAATAAATAACCCATCATGAAAAAAGTATCACTATTGTTTACAGTCCTGGCATTAATATTTGTCAGCAGTTCAGTATTCGCCCAATTTACGCAATCACAAATGGTAGCCGAATGGCAGCGGGCAAAAACATACACCAAAGCCTATCTGGATGCTATGCCCGAAGATGGTTACGGTTTTAAACCAACGCCGGAGATCCGCTCGTTTGCGCAGCAAATGCTTCATTTATCGGATGCCAATTATATCTTTGCTACTGTTGCAAGCGATAAACCAAACCCTATTGGTGATGTACTTGCCGCTCATAATATTAATGAAAAAAACGCCTCACCGACGAAGGAAGCTACCATAAAAGCGGTAATGGATAGCTACGATTGGGTAATAAGCACACTTCAAAATATGACGCCCGATCAACTGCAGGAAACCACAAAGTTTGGCAAACATGACATTACAAGAAGCGGACTATTCGGTAAGGCATTTGAACATCAAACCCATCAACGGGGCCAAACCACCATTTACCTGCGTTTAAAAGGCGTAACTCCGCCAGCGGAACAGCTGTTTTAGTTAAGACCGAATGTTTGAGCGCATCTGTTTTCAGCGGATGCCTGATTGGGTAAGCTTCATTATCGACAATTACAAGGTTCCACCTTGCCGGGAGAGCTTTGACCATCAAAAACCAGTTCATGAGATTTCTTCAATTAAAAATAGCGGCAATCGGTTTGCTCCTGCTGATTGCTGCCAAAGGATATGGGCAGTACAATACAAAAATATCCGGAAGGTTAACCGACTCACTTACGCATGAACCTATCCCGTTTGCGACGGTGGCTTTATTAAATCAGCAAACCAAAGCTCCTGTCAAAGGAATCCAAACCGATACAAGCGGCAATTTCGTGCTTGAAAATGTGTCGGCCGGGGCGTTTAATCTGCGGATAAACTATGTTGGTTACAATGATATCTTTAAAGAAAACATACTGATCAACCCGGCAACCGGCGATTTAAATTTAGGCACGCTCCCAATGGCCGCTTCGAATAACAATTTACTGAAACAGGTTGTTATCACCGCCCAAAAAGAGGCATTACAAAATATCGATGGTAAAAAGGTGTTTTCAGTTAACCAGAGCCTGGTGAGCAAAGGTGGTAATGCGGCGGATTTGTTACAGAACGTCCCCACCCTGCAGATTGATGGCAATGGGAATGTGAGCCTCCGCGGATCTACCGGTGTTAAAGTCCTTATTGATGGGAAACCTTCAGTTATTGCCAATGGTGACGTTACCCAAATCCTTCAATCTATACCGGCCAGCGCTATCGAAAGTATAGAAGTGATTCCCAACCCACCGGCTAAGTATGATGCTAATGGCGAGGGTATCATCAATATCATTCTAAAAAAGAACAGCAGGCCTGGATTAAACGGTTCGGCAGATATTGGCGCCGGTACCCGCGATAACTATAACGCCGATGCCAACCTGAGTTACCAAAGCGGCAAGGTAAACCTGTACGGGAACTATAGCCTGAAGAATGGAAATACGTACAGCAACGGGATCCAGAACATGACTTTTTTAAGTCCCGTTGACTCCATCCGGTATTCCAACGAAACCTTCCCCTCAGTTACCCGAAACAAAATCCAATTTGTAAAAGCTGGTGTCGATTATTCATTTACACCGCAGGGCAAATTAGGTGTCTCCGGCAGTTTCAACTCGCGCAATACTCACCGTGATGAGTTTTTAACTATTAATAATTTAGCTGCAGACGGCGCCCCTGTTCAGTCCATCAATCGCTATAATACCATAAATAACAATGGCAATAGTTATGAATTTGACCTGGACTATAGCCAACATTTCAAGAAACCGAAAGAGGAACTAACGTTCAATTTCTCTTACGCGTACGGGAGTTCCAGGAATTACCAGGAATATACAACGCATTTTAACAGCATAAACGGGGAACAGGCACCTGCCATTGATACACCGCTAATAAGTGATATCAGGAATTACATCACCAATTATAATATACAGGCAGATTATGTTTTACCGGTTGGCAAAGCAGGTCAATTTTCAACCGGCTACCGCGGCCAGGTCACTATCGGCAATAACGACCAATATGCCTATAACGTTTTAGACGCTGGCGATGCTCCGTTTTATTCATTTACCGATTTTTTTAGCAGCGATAACCAGGTTCAGGCCCTTTATTTGAATTATAAGGACCAGATCGGCTATTTTAGCTACCAGGCAGGATTGAGGGCCGAGAACAGCCACCTTAAAGCCACCTTTACGAGTTATAATGCAAATAATTTACTATTTGCCGCTCCCGTGAAAGTACCCGTCAAGGGCTTTTATCCCAGCGTTTTGCTAACCGAAAAGCTTGAAGACAACAGCCAGTTGCAGTTCACTTTTACCAACCGGGTCTCGAGGCCATCTGCGCGGGAATTAAATTCGACAACAGATTTTTCTGATCCGGTAAATTACTCCAAAGGTAACCCGGCTTTAATGCCCGAAAGCATAAACGACCTGGAATTGGATTATAATAAAACCTGGCAAAATGTATCCTTTACCTCAGGCATTTACTACGATAGGATCGACAATGTAATAAAACATGTTCAAAGCGACCCGGTTGGTGACGTAACGGTCACAACGCCCGAAAATTTAAAACGCTCAACCACTACCGGGCTGGAGCTGATAGGCCACTTTAACCTGCTAAAAGGATGGGACCTTACTGCCAATGCCAATATTTATGACAGGGATAACGATGCAGCCCCGCTATTTGGCATAGCTGCTAACAACGGGCTCAGCTGGAATGCGAATGTCACCAGTAATGTGACACCCATACAGAGGCTGTCATTTCAAATCCACGCAGATTATCGTGCACCGGACATGATTTTGCAGGACGAAAACCGCGCGGCTTTTGGATTGGATGCCGCTGCAAAGTATGACTTCGCTGGAAACAGGGCTTCGCTGAGTTTTAATGCCAATGATATCTTTAACAGCCGAAAGTGGGCATTTTTAAGAAGCAGCGATGATCTGTTACTCAATTTTGAACGTCGCACAGTAAGCTCAAGGGCTACATTAACTTTTTCTTACCGTTTTGGCGTAGGCTCAAACGCTTCAAAACAGCCCCGGAAAAAAGACTCAAAACAGGATAAGCGGATTGATGATGCATCGTAAACCAATTGAAACAAAGCATCCGTAAATTAAAGAGGTGCAAAAAACCTTCAGTCGTTCTTAAGGTCAGTTGATTTATAATCAGGCATTGGAAGGTGCCTGATTATTTTTTAAATTTATCTGCGATTTTTTGTTTTAACGACCGCCATTGCACCAGTGCTTCCTGCGCGAGTTTCCTTCCTCGTTCAGCTGCCTGCCCCTGCTGGTCTTTCTCTTTAAGCGGACCCTCCGTTCGGAGTTCGGGCGCCGGTTGTACCGGGCCTTTTTTCTTACTTCGATTTTCGCTGGCTGTCATGGCTTGAAAAAACAAAAGCGCTGTTTAACAGCGCCTGGTTAAACAATGAAATTTGTACATGGGTTACTTAATTTCCACGTTAAGCCGATTGAGCAACCGGGTGGAGCCTTTTACGTTTGCGTACTTGTTTTTTTATCACTTTGTAAAGCACGTTCAGGTCAAACGGTTTTTTAACATAGTCGTCAAATCCAAACTGGCGGTATTTTTCTTCAATCTGGTTATCACAGCTAAAGGCCACCACGGGCAAGCGCGGAAAATGCGATTTGATCCATTGACTAACCTGTCCGGCAGAATTATTGCGGAGCCAGCAGTCCAATAGAATCATTTTGGGGTGGTACCGCCGGATCATGTCCAGCGCATTTTCGTTGTTATCCGTCAGGTTGCAAACCTGGTAGCCTTCCATTTGTAAAGCGGTGGTCACTATATCCAGTGTGGCTTCGTCCGCTTCCTGTATCATGATCGTTTCCATATACTTTTAGTTAAACAGAAGTGAATAATAGAACAACAGATTAAGTCGAAAGTCTTTAGTCCTAAGTCTTAAGTCGAATTTCGTCAGGACTTCTGACTTAGGACTTCACACTAAGCATCAACGCATATCGGCGCAACAATAGAATATATCAGTAAATTTAAAGAATATTATTTATTAAACGCAAGTGATTGCGGGATAGTATTTGTTTTTGTTTTCACAATTGTTGGTTCAAGTTTGAAGTAAGGAAAAAGGGGCAAAATCTGACTTAAGACTTTCGGCTTAAGACTTTCGACTTTACCTTGTTACCTGAATTTTAAACAATCGGTTCTATCAACAGTGGATTACCCTTTTTATCGAGATAAGAAATGGTTGCGGCATTAGCATCTACTGTCCACTTTTCTATGCCGCTTTCTGCCAGGCCGCGCGACATCGTAATATAATCAGTTTTTCTTTCCTCGTGCAATTTGAGGTGATGTAAAAAGCTTTCTTTGTTGCTATTGTCGGCAATGGTCAGTTTTTCATGAACAGGTGCCGATTCAATATGATATCCCCCTGCCCCCGAAGTATTGCGAATGCCCGTCAGTTAAATAGGAATCGTACTTTTCAACCCCCAGCGATTTAAGGGCAGTTACATAACTGGAAAAGTCTTTCATGTTACCCAGCTTTTCATGTATGGTGTTTATTTGCTCGATGGTAAACATGGGCCCGTATATCTGTAGTTTAAAACAAACCTAAGCATGATAAACTAACGATTCAAATGAATTAAAACAATTAGCCTCAAATTAACATTACATCTGTACCGAACAAGCAGCTGGCTGTAAGTAAAAGACATTTACAAATGATGATCTGTGAAAGTAAATTTAAGTTCATCCGGGTTAGTTTATAACCCTTCGATCTGCAAGGGGAAGGTACGAAAAATGATGTTAAGAGAATTAAATGATACCCAAATTGAAGACTTGCTAAAAAATCAGCTAATTGGCCGCATTGGATGCCATTCGGATGGAATTACTTATGTTGTGCCGGTAAATTATATTTATGACGGGCTTAATATCTACTGTCATTCTGGCAAGGGAATGAAGATTAACCTGATGCGAAAAAATCCGGAAGTCTGTTTTGAGGTGGATGAAATAAAAGAAATTACCAATTGGCAAAGTGTGATTGCATGGGGGCAATTTGAAGAAATTACAGCAATTGACGAAAAGCAACAGGTCATGCAAAAACTGATCAATAGGATAATGCCCCACATCGTGGATGATTCGGTACCTCCGTCCCACGGATTTGTTGACGAAGAGGGCGATACGGTTGAGTTAATTATATACAAGATAGTTATAACCAGGAAAACTGGCCGCTTTGAAAAAAGATGATGGTATGATACACGGCTTCCCTTCCCTGCAATTAAACAGTTGTTACCCATAGAAAGTTTACCTTAAAGTCCCTGGATTTGTTTCTGAGGGCTTTTTTGTTTAATTGTCAAAAAAACGGACACTGGAAAATTGCATCAACCTTTTGACAATTTAAATTTTACTGCTTAGCTTTATATCGGGCCGCAAAGGCGCAGTTCACTTAAACTTATTTACAAATTCCGACTTAAGACTTCAAACTAAAGACTTTCGACTTAAAAAATGGCTTATCAATTAACATGGTTATCGCAGGTTTTGCAGGATGCAGGCCTAAAAGTTATAGAATGCCCTGGCTGGCAAGACCGTGGTCGCGCCGAAATGGGGAAAGTGCTTGGCGTGCTTTGCCATTATACTGGCGGCAGCAGGCAAGGCAATATGCCAACGCTTGATATTTTAATTAAAGGTCGCACCGGGGCCGATGCGCTGCCCGGCCCCCTATCACAGCTTGGCCTGGGCCGCGACGGAACTTATTACATCATTGCGGCAGGCAGATGCAACCATGCCGGGCCTGGCGCATGGAAGGGCATCACCTCCGGAAACAGCAGTCTTATCGGTATCGAGGCTGAAAATACCGGGGCGAAAAACGATTCCCCCTGGCCGGAAGTACAGATGGATGCCTATCGCCGGGGTGTGGCGGCTATATTGCAATACATCAAACAGCCCGACGTTACCTGGTGCGTTGGCCATAAAGAATATGCCCCCACCCGCAAAGTGGACCCCAATTTTGATATGGATGAATTCAGGGCAGCGGTAAAAGCCATTATGGACGGCGCCAAACCCACTGCTACCCCTGCCCTGCCAACAGAACAAGTTAGCCCGCAAAGGGCAACCCTGCGCTTGGGCGCGGATAACGACCCTGACCTGGTTAAATTGGTACAGGCAAAAGTTGGCGTACCGGCGGATGGTGTTTTTGGGCCGGGTACGGAAGCGGCTGTGCGGGCGTTTCAGGAGAAGAATGGGTTGATGGCGGATGGGGTTGTGGGCGGGGGGGACTTGGGGGGTGGTGTGAAGGGAGAAGGCTAAGGTGATTTTTTAGCGCGTTATACCGGAGTCCGTTTAAAATTGTAAAATTCTTCTTTTTTGATTAACGATCTGGGTGGGACTGATCAATAGGTCACGCCTGGCGGAACCTTTTTTAGGGCGTTCCAGGTGTTCCATTTTTACACGCGGAACAAAGCGGAACACTGTGAAACATGCTCGTTATCAGGATGTTTCACATTTTAATAAATTGTCACATTTAGCTAAGTGGCTGATAATCAATTGTTCCAAAATTTCAGTTTTTCAATACATGCCTGTAACTAACTTATTTTCAATGTGTTTCATTTTAATTGGGGAATTCCTTCCACACATCGTTGTGTATCGTCCAGAACAAAGTTTATACTTAATTTTACCTGGGCGTGGATCACAAGGGGTATGCACTAACACCCAAAGTGGGCACCAATTTGATAGGAATTTGTTTACGGTTGCCGTTCAGCAATTATGAAAAATACGGCCCTGGCCACTGCTTCCCAATCTACCGGACAAGTCATCCAGGCGCAGCCGGCATAACGCCTGGGCGCGGATAACGACCCGGAACTGGTTAAATTGGTGCAGGCAAAA
>JABDCF010000134.1:0-336 GCA_013288235.1 Bacteroidota bacterium
CGGTTTTTTATCTTAGCCAGCAATTATGAAACCTATACACAATTACCTGAACAAATTAGCTGGTTGTTTATTGCTGGCCTCCATTTTACAAAGCTGTTCAGAACAGCCTGGTTCGTGGAAAAACGATCAAATAAAAGCAAGTAAACGGGAAGATTTCCACGCACTAAACGATCATGTTTTTAAAGACCTGAAAGCAAAGGATTTTATAAACCTGAAGCTTTTAATGTCGAAAGATTTGATCGATGATAAAGCCACTGAAAAGACTGCTGACGTTGTAGGCAACTACTTAACCGATAATGACTTTTCGGTAATGGACGAATATTATATAGTAAACGG
>JABDCF010000134.1:346-10710 GCA_013288235.1 Bacteroidota bacterium
GTATTCCTCTTTAGCAAATTTATAAAGCTCGGGCGCAGTTTTGCCGTTTACAGTATACGGCAAAAAAGTGGATGATACTTTAACAGTAAGCGGCACCGGCGAAAATGCTTATAATATCAAATATCCGGGCGTAACGAAGGAAACTTACATTGCCTTTTATATCCCCAAAAAAGGCGAAAATAAATATATGATTACCACCATTTATGGTAAATATAGTTATGGATGGAAATTGAGCGATATGGAAGTGTCGCCGTATACTGTAAACGGCAAAACTGCGCCCGAGCTTTATAAATTTGCTAAAGAGGAATACGACAAAAAATACATCGTTAATGCATATAACAACCTTGCGTTGGCTGCCAGCTGTTTAAAGCCTTCGCCGGTATGGAAATATCCGAATGAAAGCGACATCAGCGATTTTTACAGCAAAGTAACCAACGAGGCCAACCAAAAATACAGGTACCCGATGACTTTGAGCGAACTGCCTGCCAGGCCAATGGTATTGAGCATGTACACCAAAACTACCGACGCAGGTACTTACCCTTTGATAATGTATATGACGCACCTGAATATAAGTGATACCAATGCGGTTAAAGCGGAAAATATGCAGGTTAAAAAAGCGCTGGCCAAAACTATGCCGGGTATAGACAAAGACATTAAGTATGTTTATTACGAAGCGTTTAACAAATATCCCCGCAGCGATGAATCTGTTGAGCGGTTTGAAATGGTGGATGCACATTAGCGCTAAGTCAAAAGTCTTGAGTCGAAAGTCTTAAGTCGGATTTGTTTGTTTCTTTAGTCCTGTTTGTAAAGCATTTGTTATAGTCAGCACATTCGCGAAGGCGTTATCTTTGCGCTCCAGGTAGATAAAAAATGAAAAGATATTTCTTAGCGGGGGCCATGGTTGTCTGCGCATTTGCTTTAATCTCATGGGGGCCAACCGGTCACCGGGCTATTGCTCAAATAGCCGAAAACCATCTTACGCTGGCCACAAAACAAGCCATAAAAAGCCTTTTAGGTAATGAAACACTTGCCGATGTAAGCAATTATGCTGATGAGATACGTTCTGATCCTGCTTATAAATATACCGGTGCTTACCATTATGTAAACGTGCCAATGGGTTATAACTTCGAACAATTCTCCACCGCCGTGCAGACGATGAAAGCGGATAACGTTTACAAAATGGTTTTAAGGTGCGAGATGGATTTAAAAGACCGGGACAAATCAAAACAGGAAAAAGCGCTCGCGTTAAAATTCCTGGTACACCTTATTGGCGACCTGCACCAACCGATGCATGTAAGTAACAAGGACGACAATGGCGGGAATAATATTAAAGTGACCTTTGATGGCAATTACTATAACCTGCATGGCCTGTGGGACAGCGGGCTAATTGACCGCCAACATTTATCGTACAAACAAATGGCCGATGCCTATGATAATGCAACCCCGGTTGAAATAAAGAAATGGCAAAGTGATGATTTGATGGTTTGGCTGTGGGAATCGTACCAGGTAAGTACCATTCTGTATAAAGAAGCTGCCGATAACCCCGATTTTGATGAGGCCTATTATAAAAGCCATATGCCTGTACTTGAAAAACGTATTGAAAAGGCCGGTATAAGGCTGGCCGGGGTGCTGAATGCTATTTTTGATAAATAAGGGAATTTGTTACTGATAAGTTTAATTACCACAAAGGACACTAAGGTTTCACTAAGTTCACCATGCTTTCTTATTTTTTATCTTTGTGTCCTTTGTGAAACCTTCGTGTTCTTTGTGGTTAATTTCCAACAAAGTTGATACACTAAATTACCTTCATATACACTAACTTGCCTGTTGGTTACCCCTCCCGTAAAACCTGTTATAATTATCGTATCATGAGAAAAAGTATCGCCATTGCCGCGCTTTTATTTTTTGCACAACTTTGTTTTGGCAAATACCAGTCGCCGGTAAAAATTCCGCCCCAAGGAAAATCGGTTTACCAGCAGCGGCTTGATGATGCGGATGCTGTTTATTTTACCCCGGCCAATTTTAATATTACTGCCGATGGAAAAACGGATGTATCCGATGCTTTGCAGCAGGCCATTGCCGAAGTAAAAACAAAATACAATTTCGGTATCCTTTTTATCCCCGAAGGGAAATACCTTATCTCAAAAACCATATTTATACCACAAGCCATAAGGCTGATTGGTTACGGTAAAAACCGGCCGGAAATTATATTGGCAAAAAACTCGCCTGGATTTCAAACGGCTGATACCACCGACAAAGGCAAGGCAAAATATATGTTCTGGTTTGTAAGCCGTCTTTCAAAACCGGGCGAACCGGTACACGATGCCGGGGCAGGTACGTTTTATAGTGCGCTAAGCAATATCAATCTTAAAATTGAGGATGGCAACCCGGTTGCGGTAGCCTTACGTGCCCATTTTGCACAGCATAGTTTTATTGCCCACGCGGACATTAACATTGGCAACGGCAAGGCAGGCTTATTTGATGTAGGTAATGCGATGGAAGACGTACGCTTTTTTTGGCGGCCAATACGGCATTTATACCACCAAACCATCGCCGGGCTGGCAGTTTATGATGGTGGATACTTATTTTGAAGGTCAGCGGGAAGCAGCCATAAAAACGCAGGAAGCTGGCCTAACCATCGTACGCCTGCAAGCTAAAAATGTACCAACAGTGATCAGTATCAATCCCAATTACCACGAAAAA
The DNA here is from genome assembly GCA_013288235.1 of Bacteroidota bacterium. Taxonomy (GTDB): domain Bacteria; phylum Bacteroidota; class Bacteroidia; order Sphingobacteriales; family Sphingobacteriaceae; genus Mucilaginibacter. The sequence continues at coordinate 3,050 of JABDCF010000134.1, forward strand.
CTGTTTATGGAAAATTGCCGGTTTGATAAGGTGAGTGGCCCGGCAATAATTATCAGTAATGAGGATAATGCCGTTAACCAGATCAGTCTGCGCAATATAGATTGCCGGGATGTGCCTATACTGGCAAGCTATCGCCGCAGCGGTAAACAAACGCCCGGCGCAGGGCCAATGTATAAGGTTAAAAACTTTATTTACGGCTTGCAAATGGACAGCCTTACCGCCGACCCGGTTTATAAAAGCCTACAGGATATACAGTCGCTAACCGTTTTCCCCGAACCTGTTAAGAAAGATATTCCAGACCTGCCTGCTATGAACACCTGGGTAAATATTCAAACCCTTGGTGCAAAAGGGGATGATACTACGGATAACACACAGATCATTCAAAATGCCATTGATAAGTATCAAACCATTTACTTTCCGCAGGGCTGGTACCGGGTTAGCGAAACTATAAAGCTAAAACCTAATACGGCGCTTATTGGCCTTAACCCCATTGCCACGCAGTTAACACTGGCCAATAACTCGCCTGCTTTTGGCGGTTTTGGCGGCCCAAAGGCGTTGCTGGAAAGTGCAAAGGGCGGCGAAAATATTGTGACCGGGATTGGTCTTTCGACTAATGCAGATAACCCACTGGCGGTAGCCTGCAAATGGATGTCGGGCGAAAATTCCTATTTAAATGATGTAAAATTTATTGGCGGTCACGGCGGTATGCAAAAGCCGGGGACTGCGCCAAAGCCCGGCATATACAACAGGGGCTACAATGGTGTCGACCCATCGTGGGATACGCAATATTGGAGCCTATGGATCACCGATGGCGGCGGCGGTACATTTTTTAATATCTGGACAGCCAACACCTATGCAACTACCGGCGCGTATGTCTCCAATACCTCAACGCCGAGCCATATTTATGCGCTGTCTGTTGAGCACCATGTGCGCAACGAGATCAGGTTTAATAAGGTGACCAATTTTAACGTTTATGCCCTGCAACTGGAGGAAGAAAGCCGCGAAGGCACCGAATGCCAGCCTATGGAACTGGAAAATTGCCATGATATGGTTTTTGCGAACCTGTACATGTTCAGGGTGATACGATTGATAAAACCATACCCTTACTCCATCCGCAGCTGGGGGAATAAAAATATAGAGTTTTTAAATGTGCATAATTACAGCCAGATAAAATATACCACCACAAACCCGCTGTACGATGTAAACAGCGATACTGAAGTGCGCCCCTGGGAGTTTGCAAGGCTGTTTATTGGCAATGACATCGATGCTGCAGTGCCGTTAATGCACGGCGCAGCTAAACTTGCGACTGGCTTTGAATTTGCCGAAGGCATGTGTTCGGATAGCAAAGGGAACATTTATTTCTGCGAGCAGCGCATGAAACGGATTTACAAGCGGGACGTAAATACCGGCACCGTAAGCCTTTTGGCCGATTACCATTGGGAGCCCTTGTCTTTAGCTTGCGATAAAAATGACAACCTGCTGGTGGTTTTTAAATATGTGCCAAAACCCGGCTACCTAATAAATGGCAAGCCTGAAGACTTTAAAAATCCGCCCGATGCAGGCGGTACATCATTCAGCGGCTGGGGAAATTCGGGTTTCGGGACATTGGTTTATTCCGTTGATCCCAATAACCCCGATGAAACCATACAATTGCTGAAAAAAGCGCAGATGGGTGAAATAAACCCCATTTATAAAGCGCTTTATCCTGCCCACCGCTGGCGCGATTATCATGATTTCAATACCATAATTATAGCCCGCGACAAAGAATGCTGGGTTGCCCCGGATGGTGTAACCATTATCCCCATATGCTATGACCTTGCCCGCTCAACTGCCCTGGCCACAGCCTGGCCCGGCAAACCAGCCTACATGGCCGATGAATATGATAAACGTACAGTAAGCATGGATGTTGACCCGCAAGGCTATGTAAGCAACCTTAAATACTTTGCCGAGCGCGGCGAATTTGCCTCGGTAACTGATGCACAGGGCAATGTTTACATTGCCGACGGGCAGGTTTATGTTTATGACAGCACCGGCAAACAAATAAAAGTAATAAAAGTGCCGGAAAGGCCGACTTCACTTGCGTTTGGTGGGAAAGATGGAAACACGCTGTTTGTCACCGGGCATGGTGGGTTGTATGAGGTGGGGTTGGAGTGAAATAGAAAAAGGCCAATAAGCCAGGTAGCAGAATTTCGGTAGTGTCTCAGTTTGAAATTTAATTTTCACTTGTAACCTCAACCCCATATCGTATTGCCGCTTCAAGTATATTAATGTTTATATCTTTTAAATTTTTGAACTTAATGCAATACCCTGTCACGCTCGCCTTGCCCAGGTCTTTTCCGTACGTTTGGGCTAAGTATGTCTTATCTTCCATACCAAGGACATAGATAGAGATTCCGGTTGTGTTTGCGCTCATACCAATTTGATAAAACTCTTTCGTTTTTCCATCAGCATATTTTATGGTGTAATATCCGTATCCTATATTAGGATTAGAAACAGTTTTATTTTCGCTGTTTTTACCATCAAGGAACCATAATTTACTTCCCGGTAACACCTGAAGTATAAACCTGTGCAACTCTTGCATGTCACTACGCTTTGGTTCAGGCTGGCTGGTAATATACTCTTTGATTTGTTCTTCTACGTTCATATGAAATATTGAATTATGGGTTGCTTACTTTGCTTTTTCAAATCTCGATTTATTTTTAGTGATACACTAATTCATTTCTTTTATCTTCCTTCAAAAGTACTTTTCTCTTTTCTTAGGTTCATTCAAATTCCAAATTGACACGCTACAAAATTTCATCAATCGGCAATTTAAATAATATCTTTATAAGCTAAACTAAACCCTGATGATCAAAAAAATAGTTACCGGTTCAATTTTAATTGCCGCTGTAATTTTAGTTGTCGGTTTATATTATACACATAAATCGCAAAGCCCCGATACAGCAAAATTAAATAGTTTTTTTAACGCATTATCTGCGCACAATAAAAATATGGGCAGCCTCACCATTTCAAGCAATGGAAAGGTGGTTTATCAAAAGACTATTGGCTATAGCCAGGTTAACGATAGCATAAAAAGGCCCACAACTGTCAAAACCAAATACCGTATTGGCTCAATAAGCAAAATGTTTACAGCCGTGATGGTTTTTCAACTGATAGAAGAAGGAAAACTGAACCTGGCAACACCTTTGTCCACTTACTACCCTCAATTACCCAACGCCGCTAAGATCACTATCAGCGAAATGCTTGATCACCGCAGCGGGTTATATAATTTTACCAGTGATACGCTGTACTCATCGTACGAGACGAAACCACAGTCGGAGGCTGCAATGCTAAGTGTTATGGAAAAAGAGAAGCCTGCCTTTGAACCTGACGCCAAGGCGGAGTACAGCAACACAAATTTTGTTTTACTGGGATATATTATTGAAAAGATCACCGGGAAACCCTACCCGGAAGCGTTAAAAGAACGTATCACATCAAAAATAGGGCTAACAGATACTTATTATGGCGGAAAAATAAACCCGGCAAATAACGAAGCTTATTCTTATTCGTACCAGGGGGAATGGAAACAAGAACCTGAGACTGATATGAGCATTCCCGGCGGGGCCGGCGCTTTAGTTTCAACACCCACCGACCTGGTTAAATTTATTGAGGCCTTATTTGCAGGCAAACTTATCAGCCAGAGCAGTTTGAACCAAATGAAAACCATGAGGGATAATTTTGGCATGGCAATGTTTATAATGCCATTTGATGACAAAAAATCCTACGGGCATAGTGGCGGCATCGACGGTTTCTCCTCAATGCTTAGTTATTTCCCGGAAGAGGGGCTGGCTATTTCATATATCTCAAATGGGGCAGTTTATTCAACCAATGATGTAATGATCGCTGCTTTAAACATTTATTTTAAGAAACCTTTTACCAATCCTGAATTTAAAACGATCACATTAAAAACAACCGACCTGGATAAGTATCTTGGTAATTATAATAGCACCCAGATGCCGTTAAAAATTAGGGTCACCAAAAACAACGCAACTTTAATTGTACAGGCTACTGGGCAGCGACCATTTGCACTGGACCCACTTGGTGATGATAAGTTTGCATTTACGCGGGGCGCTATAACAATACAATTTGATCCTCAAATCGGTGAGTTTACTGTATTTCAGGGTGATAAAACTTATTTATATAGAAAAATAAAATAACTTGTGGCCAAGGGCAACTCCTGCCCGGCAATCATTGTGTTTCTTTATTTCCCCGCTGCCCAAAATATCGCATTTCTTACCAGCGTAGTATAGTTGTCATCTTTAAATAATTCAGGAAAATGGCCCATGGCGATGTATAGGTTGCGGGCTTTGTAGCGGTCGTTTGTCCAGATTACGGGGTGGTCGCCCATTTTTTTATTTTTTGGAGGATTGTAGGTTGCTTCATCAATACTGGCCAGCACATGTACAGTAGGGCGCGGACTTTTATCATACAGGTACCATTCATCTTTTGTGGTAAAGGATGGCGCCACGCTCTTCATTACCGGGTGGCTTTTATCCTCCACGGTCAGCAGCGCCGATGTGCCGCCGGGCAGGTAATCATTAAACATAATGCCGCCCATAAAGTTGGAATACCATTGCCACATAGGGTAACCATCAAATACGCCAAGCAGGGTGGGATGGTGAAAACCTATCCAGCCGCCTTTGCCATTTTCTATATAATCCTGAAAAGCGGCTTGTGCTTCCGGATCCCAGGGGTATGGCGGGTAATTTAACTGGATGAATAGCTGGTAATTTGCCAGGTAGGCTTTAGTAATTGGTTTTGTATCGGTAATATAATCTATGGTAAAATTACTGTCGGCAGCCAGATTGTTGAGCCATATTTTTGCCGCTTCGGTAAAAAGTACATGGCCCCCGCCTATTTCGGCAATGGCCAGGGCTTTGAAGCGGGGCTGTGTGGTTTGCGCTTTGGCATCATGATTTATAATGAGCATGAATAAACCAAGATAAAGGCATAGCAGTTGTTTTTTCATATTTATTGTTCCAGGTACCTATTCATTTATTTTTTTTGTAGAGACGCAATACTTTGCGTCTCCGCCATGCAAGTCACCCATGTAAATCCTTTCTCAAATCTCCGTCGAATTTCCTAAATCGTTCAGAGACGCAAGTATTGCGTCTCTACGAATACATATATTTTAATGTAAATCAATTATATTTATTGCCACCCAACGGCATGCTTAATAGCCCATAATATTAAGCATTTACAATAAATTAATGAACCAATAAAAATTATGCTGAAGAATTTATTTTACGCCTGGCTTATCCTGCTGCCTATTATCGGCACCGCACAAAACAATACCGGGATACCCATTCCTATGAAAAAAGGTATTATTTATTATGAAAAAAGCTTCCCGGTAGTCGGCGGTTTCAGGAAACAGGACTTTTATAATGCAGTTATGCAATGGAGTGAAAATAGTTTCCCCGATGTAATTGTGGGTTTTGCGATCACAACCGACTATATCAGCTGCGATGGTGCTTTTAAAATTATTACCAACCAGGCACATATCTTTACCCTAAAATTTAAATTAGAAGTTGCCTTGAACGACACCGGTTATACCATCCGCGCCTATAATTTTTACGAAAATTCCAATGTAATAGGCAAATCACACGAGTATTCAAAAATTGAATATCGCTGGTGGGATTACCGGCAGGGTAAACCATGGTCGGCAGATGATAAGCCGCTTTTTAAAGGGTTGGATTCAAGCATGACGGCCATGTTTGCCTCGTTTCGATCGTATCCATTAATCCTAAAGTCAGCCCGGTTAGCGCACACACCAAAATTTAAAGTACTCGCACTTTTTTCGACCAACGTAGAGGCCGACCATGTAGATTTTGCTTATGATGCCATAAAATTTTATAAAAATATGGCCGATGAAAAAGGCTTTGCCTTTGATACCACCTCCAACTGGGAAAACCTGAACGATGCTAATTTAAAAAACTATAAAATAGTGATTTGGTTGAATGAGTTTCCGCATAACGAACCGGAAAGACGGTCGTTTGAGAAGTTTATGGATGGCGGCGGCTCGTGGCTTGGCTTCCATGTATCCGGCTATAATGATAAGGATACCCACTGGCCATGGTTTGTAAATTTTATGGGCGGGGCGGTTTTTTACGATAACAACTGGCCGCCGCTGCCTGCCAAAATGATAGTCGATGACAACAAGCACCCGGTTACCAAACATCTGCCCAAAAACTACACCGCGCCAATAAATGAATGGTATGGCTGGAGGCCAGATCCGCGGGATAATAAGGATGTAAAAGTGCTGGTGACCTTAGATCCGGTTAACTACCCCCTTGGCAAAAAAGACGTTATTAAAAGCGGCGATATGCCAGTGGTATGGACAAACACCAAATACAAAATGGTGTACATGAACATGGGGCACGGCGATAAAAATTTTGAATCGCCCCTGCAAAATAAGATGTTTGAGGATGCTGTTTTGTGGCTGGCGAGGTAAAAGGCAAGGATGTAAAATTGTCGCTTCGGTCACCAAACGTTCCTAATGGAACGTAAAAATGCTCTTTTATATCTCTACTACCAAACGTCCCTACGGGACGTAGCAGCTTATTATCATCCCGTAGGGATGTGTTTGTTTGGTAGCACATAAACAAATCAATTTTAAGCGTTCCGTAGGAACGCATGGTGCAAGCAATGCTATTTAAACCGCACCCCTGTAAGGTCAATGCTAATAATCAGCAATCTGCCGCTTAATTATTTCAATGCCCTCAACTATCCTGTTAAAATCTTTCTCGGCGCCAAAGGCTATTCTTATAGCATTGTTATGCGTACCTGTTACTGAAAATATAACAGCCGGGGATATTAATACGCCTGCTTCGCCAATCCTGCGGGTAAGCTCATCTGATTTTATATTTTCGGGCAGTTCCACCCACAAATGCCAGCCATTTTTATGTCCCGAAAGTTTATAACCTTCCAAAAGCTGCCTAACTTTTTGCTGCATAATGGCGCCTTGTTTTTGTTTTTCTTTAATGATCTCACCAAACCTGCCCGTTGTTATCACTTCATTTACGATCCACGAAAAAACCGGCGATTGGTTGGCATTGGTAAACCTTAAAGCATCAATTATACTTTCAGCATAAGTTTTTGGGGCGAGTAAATAGCTGGTTTTTATCCCTTGCCCGTACGATTTTGAAAGGCTGTAAATAAAAAAGCTGCGTTCGGGCGCAAGGTTAAAAAAACTGGGTAAAGCGGTATCATCCAGAAAACCGTAGGCATCATCTTCAATAATAAGCAGGTTATTTTCGCGGGCAACCGCCACAATTTCCCTGCGGCGACTTTCAGGTGTTACATAGCCGAGGGGGTTGTTGACCGTTGGCATAATATACAACGCATCAACTTTGTTTTTGCTGCAAACTTCGGCCAACGATACTGGTATAAGCCCTTCGCCATCGATGGCACAAGGCACTAATTTTATATTAAGAAACCTGGCAACGGCTATAAAATTTAAATAGGTAAACTCCTCTACCGCGATGGTTTTGTTTTGGAGTTTTGCCGCCAGTAAGACCACCATGCAGGTATGATGGCCGCCGCCGGTAACATATACATCCGCAGGTTCAACCTGGTAACCGGGTTTAGATAGCCACGTTGCAGCAATGGAACGGTCGGTTAAA
>JABDCF010000135.1:0-9101 GCA_013288235.1 Bacteroidota bacterium
ATAAACTACAGGAAGCTATTGGCAAATGGCATGATAATATTATTGCAGAACATTTGTTTTCATCTCCCGAGCTGAATGATAAGCCGGTTGTAAGCAAAATAAAGCGTAAAAATGCCGGTATAAAACGCAGTATAACATCACTGGCCGAAGATTTTATGAGCAAGGCGACAACAACTGAGGACATATAATTGAATTGATTTAAGATGGGTGTTGAAATAGAACGGAAATTTTTGGTTGATCATGAAAAATGGCGAAAGGTAATAAAACCCGAAGGCACTCATTACCGCCAGGGCTATTTATTAAATGACGACCTGCGGACCATAAGGGTGCGTGTAACTGACAAGCAGGGGTATATTACACTTAAAGGGGCCACCAAAGGCATTACCCGTAAGGAATACGAGTATAAAATACCGGTTGAAGACGGCGATGAACTACTGGATGGCTTTGCCCAGTCAGAAGTGGAAAAAATAAGGTACCGCATTGAGGTTGCCGGTAAATTATGGGAGATAGATGAGTTTTTAGGCGACAACAAAGGGTTGATAATGGCTGAGATAGAATTACAACAGGAGGATGAACAATTTGAACTCCCCGGCTGGGTTACCGATGATGTTAGCGATGACGACCGGTATTATAATTCAAATCTTTCGGTAAATCCGTATGCAAAATGGAAGTAGCCATTTGCAGCGACAATCTGTAATAAGGCAGCAGAAAGCTACTGCCGACTAAAAACCATAAATCTCGATAAATCATTCGCATAAAGGCAATAGCAAAAGATCATCCTTTGCAGCATCGTCAGCGGTTTTAACGTATTTGTTGCCTTTGGGACAAATTGCCGGGATAAGGTAAATTTTATTGCCATCCTGGTCTATGATATAAGCTTCGCCATCTTCGTCTTTTATCCAGTCATGAATTTTCGACCTGTCGGTTACGCCTTTTACGTTTATGCGTTCATTCACCCATTCAAAATGATCAATTGCTACATAGGGGTTCTCATATTTCCCTTGATCTTTTTTTATACAAATTATTCGTACAGCCATTTTAATAATATTTAATTAACCGGGTACGGTAAAATTAAATCAAAAGCATAGGACAGCATATAGTATATTCACCCTATTTTATTACGTAAAACTACGTGATTTTTGAAGGACGAGGGAAAGAGAATCAAGAGCCAGGAACCAAAAACCAAGAAAAGCTCATACGTAATTTTGGCGAGGGAGCATAGAATCAAGAGCCAGAAAAAAAGGAGCCTATTAGTTACAAGCGCCGCCTATCATCCTGAAAAATTTAAACCTAACCGGCATGTTGCCCGAGTTTGTGTGCCCTTTTATGGCAAAAATACCGATATACCTGGGTTTCATGTCAAATTCTATCGTCGCCATTTCTTTAAATGCCCCCATTTCGGTAATACCGCCAGCATATAAAAATCTGAATTTTTTACCGTTTTTCTCGACCCTTAAAGCCGGATTATCCAGGTTTTTTAGCATCAGCGGGTTATAAATTGCGCTATCGGGATAAACTACCGGGATATGGGCCACCTCCTCAGGTTTACTAAAACCATCCCCAAGCGAAGTAATAGCCTGCACCAGTATTTCGCGAGGCCTGGGTTCTCCTGCAAAAAAATCATTGAATGCCAGGGACAGCCGAATACTTTTCCCCGTAAATGAGGTATCCTCCAACAGCAGGATCCCTGCTTGCTGCCATTCCTGGTTAGGAATAAAATTACTTAAATGAACCTCCGCCGTAAAGCAATCAGCTGGTACCTCCCGCAATAATAAATTTTTTATGCCAGGTTTGAAGGTGGGGTTCGGCCAGGTATCGCCTTTTAATGTGTATAGCGTAAGCATCCCTGGCTTTTCACCTCTTTTACCCCAATAAGCTGTATCCTTTGATTTTACAAACCAGCCATTATTTAGCATGGTTCCTTCATCCGTATCTTTAAAATAGTCGGTAAACTGAACTGGACCTGGCGTATTGAATAATTTTAAGCAGACAATTAAAACGACAATAAAAATTATTCCCGCTGTAGACACACTTACCCGCCATGCCAGTTTTTTATAATCAGGTTTTTCGGTGTGTTTAACAGATTTCTCCTTATAAAGAAACCAATAAGGATAGTGGCTTTCGTTATTTTTTCGTTGTATTTCAGTTGTAAAGGGCGCCCCTAAAACATATCGTGCTAAAGTATCAAGCGTAGCTACCGATGGGTTTTCTTGTTTAAGGCCTGAATTATCGACGATAAAAAAAGAATAATTCTTTACACTTTTCCAGCCAATGGATAAGCCTGTTTGCTGTAATATCTTATTGCAAAATATTTTACTTTCTGTTTCTGTTATCGGCCCGTCCATAGCATGCCCAAAGCATTTTATATATGCTTCCTTAAATAACCTGGCAAAAGCTAAAATATCTAAATCGACCATAAACTACTCTTATTCAAATATATAGAATTTACACATACAGAATTACGCAGGAATTACGCTGTAATTACGCCTGGCCAATATCCTTTCAAAGATATTTACAAATAAGCCGTGAGGCGACATTTTTTAAATATCTAATTGAATTTTAACGTTTCAGTGATGAAGTACACCATCTTAACAATTTTAGTCGTTGTTTCAACCCCTTTATTTGCGCAAAACCTCCAATTACATTACGATTTCAGGCACAGCATCGACCCTGAGCACTATTCGCAAAATTTCCCGACGCTTTACTTCGAATATTTTAAGGCGATGGACTCCACCTCTGCCTTCATCAAGCCGGGTTCGTTTTTTATGAAGATAGAAGATGACCTTGAGGGCGACCAGGATAATATCGGCAAATCATTTATCCAGGTTTCGCAATCGTTTCGTATGTGGCAGCCAAAAATATTCGTTGCCGTTCAATATAGCGGCGGGCTGGGTGTTACCGATCCTGCACAGTACAGCTTTTATATCAATAATGCCTTTTCCATCGGCCCAAGCTATCCCTTTCAATGGAAAGGCGCCTACTTCAACGCCGAATTATTTTATAACTATAACTTGCTCAAAAGGCCAAGTAACGATGTAATGCTATCCTTTTACTGGGGCAAAGGCTTTTGGAATTACAAAATGGAGTTCGACGGCGATTTTGAGCTGTACACTTTAAACCGCAATCAAGGCACCGGTGCCACCCAAAATTTGAAGGGAAAAATTGTTTCCTTTTTTGGCGAACCCCAGGTTTGGTTTAAGGTAAAAGGGAAATTTTCTATGGGCTCAAAATTCATTACCCAATACCATGTTTATATACCTCAAAACATATTGGGGGTTTATCCAACTGTGGCGGCGAGGGTGAAGTTTTGAATAGCCCTATTACCTATGTCATTGCTGTAAAGGAGGTACGACGAAGCAATCGCGTAGCTGTGTATCGCGGCAATGCATCGGCCTTCATGTATTAGCGACGAGATTGCTTCCTGCCTCGCAATGACAAAGTGTTTTACATCGCCTACAATTTCCTCAAAAACGGCTCGTTTTCCAGCATCAGCCTGAAATTATCCTGGTTAACAATGTCATTATGTTGCTTTAAACTGTGGATAAAAATAATGGGGTGCGCATTAAGTTGCGCAGGTACCAGGGCCGTTTCTTCCACTTTAAAGTTATTAATGCCGGCTTCATCAACCATCTTCTCCATAGCTTTTGTTTCATCTTCAGTGCCGCCGTGGTCGGTATATAAATTAATAAAACGGTGGCCGGCATCAGCTTTTATCCAATCCATAAATATATCCGTTTCGGCATACAGGGCATCAAAAAGCATGGTTTCATCAATAGCCATACCGCCGTTTTTAATAATTCGGGCCATTACCCGGTAAGCCCCGCTGTGGCCACCCAAAAGAATGTGGCCGGATGCACAATTTTGAGGAATAAGCTTTTGCGCTTTTAAGCCTTGTAATACATCGGCAACTAACGCTTTAAAGTCGCCCGGGTTTTCCAGTTTGCCGCCGTAGCTATCGGGGGCATTACGTGCCGTTTCGGCTAAAACCAATACGGCACTTCGTTTCGATGCAATAAATTGCTTAGTCAGCTCATAAAAGGCAGCGGCGGTATCCACGTTATTGCGCCAGCCGTGAAACCAAAAAATCATGTCGAGCTTTTTTTTAGCATCAAGGTTTTTGGGTGCGATGATCAAAACGGTACTATCCCTGTAATGTTCATTAACTGTGTATAAAACACTGTCGTACAGATGGCCCTTTGCCCGGCCTGTATCAGGAAAAGAAGTGTGTGGTGAATAAATATGAAAAGTGACCGCGCCGGGGATGTTCTGGGCAGCGGAATTTGTGGTGATGAATAAAAACGATGCAAAAATGAAGAAAGCTGATCGCATGGCTATGGTTTTTTTTCTAAATATCAATTCATTATGTGCACGAACATTCTTCGCGTTAGACACCGGGGCTTTTTGGTGATAACACCATAGGTGTTCGGAAGATGAATTTTCCCCAAAAAATATTGCATAGGGTGTCATGGTGAGGCACTCGAACCATGTGGGCAAAGGCCTTTACGCCATGCATAAGCGTTAATGCATAGTTCGCGATTCCCAACGCACATGCTTCGGGTGCCTCAGCATGACACCCCTTTTTGATTTTCCGAACACCTATGGTGATAACACCAAAAAGGGCGAAATCGGTGAAATCTCCCAATAATCGGTGAAATCCCTCAACCTATCCAATAAAAAACTGCTGGCTTACAATTTTCCCGTTCTCCACTTTATAAACGCAAAGTTCTTCCAGTTTTTTTCTGTCAGCGCCTTTAACGGTAAAATCCATGGATATTATCACACTAAAATAACTACCGGCATATAAAGCCTCCGAGACTTTTATATCATGAATTTCGGCAGTCAGGAGAAATTGTCTTTCTCGTTCTATTAAGTGGGCCAGACCTTTTAAAGGCTCATTTTTATAAATAGGGTCAATGCTTTCCGCATGATCCGAAAATAATTCCGAATAGGCATCAACAAATTTTAATTCTGTACATAATGAACTTAGGCGGCTCGCAATTTCTGTTATGGTGGTCATTTTATTGTTCTTTATAAACCCTGCCAATCATAGGGTCATCAAAAATTATTTTCTTTAAACTATCGGGGTCAATGATCCCCTGGTGCGCATAAACTACTTTCCCTTCCGGCTCAACCAGGATAGTATAAGGCAAAGCCCCCTCCCATTTGGGATCGATAGCTTCTATCAGCTTATATTTATCATCCACATTAAAAATAAAGTTAGGGCCCGAGGCTTGTTCACGTTGTAAAAATTTAAGCGCTTTATCTTTATGATCGGGATCATCGGCGCTGATGCTTACAAATTCAAAGCCCCTGTCTCGGTACATCCTGTTCATGGTCACAAAATCCGGAAATTCCTCGACACACGGGCCACACCAGGTTGCCCATACATTTATCAACCTTAATTTATCCGAATGGTTTTTTATAAGTGCAGCTATTCCTTTAGCATCTATCGTATCTAAATTCACAGGTTCTTTGGCCCATTGAATTTTGGCTTTATCTATCCAAACGCTTTTTTCGGCCCATTTTATCGAGCAGCCAAAAACCTTTGTTGTTGCAACCTGCACTTCTTTGCCAGCCAACAGGGCATCGATAGCATTGCGGGCGTCCTGGGTATGCGGTGTTTTATGCGGGTTTTCGGTATCATCTATCCTGCCCTGGTAGCGCAGTTTCCTGTCCTTATCAAAAATAAAGATATGCGGCGTTGATACCGGGCCGTATTTATTTGAAGCGATCTCCGTATCGCCATCATATAAATAAGGGAAATTAAAATGGGCACTTTTGGCGCGTATCTTCATTTCTTCAAAGGAATCGCCAACATCGCTGTAGCCCAGTTCATCAAGCCTTAATGATGATGGATTATTTGGATTTATGGCTACTATACTCACGCCTTTTGGCCCGTAATCGCTGGTCATTTTAATTACACGATCTTCGTAAGCCTGCGACGTAGGGCAATGGTTACACATAAAAACAATGGCCAGCACTTTTGCATCTTTAAATGATGCAAGGGTGTAAGTTTTACCATCGATGCCCGGCAGGCTAAAATCGGGGGCGCTTGCACCAATTTCAAGGGTTTTGCGGTCATCAGGTTTAAATGTAAAGGATAAAATACCCGCCGCCAGGACAATTAAGCAGTTAATAAATAATAGTCGCTTTTTCATCGTTTTCTGAAATTTAAAACAACGGTTTAACCCGCCTTGTTCAAATATATTAACAATAAAGCAAATCGGAAGGGTTGAAAAATTAGAATATGGAAAAATAGCGCAGTAAATCCGGTAACTAACTGACACAAAGGGCAAAGCAATCGCACATCAAAGGCTCAATATTCATTCAAAAAAATTATTTTATTTAATTAAAACAATCCGACCATTGGTGTGTACCCTCTATGTACAAATTTATACAAATCCTTTCTTTCTTAATTTTCATTGATAATTTTCTGTTTAATTTTTGCACAAATACGATGGCCGGTAAAACTCATTTTAAGCTAAAGTTCATTTAATGTCCAAAACAAAAAAATCTGAAGAAGATTTGTTGCCCGCAACTAATATCCCTGTGAAAGGGAACGTGCCTTTGGAAATAGTTGATCAATCCCTTAAACCTGCACCAAAAGATATCCTATCAGAAATTAAAATTCCTATAAAAGGCGATGTGCCGCTGGAAGTGCTGGAGGTTGTGCTTAAACCGGCAGCAAAAGATATGTTATCGGTAATTAAAATACCGGTAACTGGCGAGGTGCCTTCAGAAACGCTTGACGTGGTACTAAAACTGGCGTCGATAGAAGCTGTATACCACCAGGCGGACATTGACCTGCTGACAAATACAAAAGACGCACTGATAGAACATCTGGAAGATGAGCTGCTAATGGCCCATCTTGACATGAAGCGAATTACTCTTGAGCAGAAAATTTTAAATGATAGACTGACCCTTGCCACCCAAGAGCTGACAGACCTGTCGTACACCGAAAGGATCATCAACAGCTTGCGCGACCCGCTTATTGTAATGAATAAGGATTTAAAAGTAATGCGGTGCACCAGCGGATTTTATAATAAATTTAAAGTAACCGAAAGTGAAACCGAAGGTCATTACTTTTTCGACCTGGGCAACCAGCAGTGGAACATCCCAGAGCTTCGGTATTTGCTGGAAAGCATCCTTCCCGAAAAAAAAATAGTTATTGATTTTGAAGTTACACACATATTCCCCGACATAGGGCGAAGGGTAATGAGTTTAAATGCCAGTCAGCTTGATAAAGTGAACGGTGCACAACTGATACTACTGGACATAAAAGACATTACAGAAAAACGGCAAATTGAAGACGGCCTGGCTGAAATAGAACTATTATTCCAGGAAAGCAAAGACAGGTTGCAATTGGCTGTTGACGCAGCAGGGTTAGGCACCTGGGATTATAATACATTAACTGGCGAGTTGATCGCAGATTCCCGTTTTAAAGAAATGTTTGGCCTTTTGCCGCTTGATGAAATTGACTATCCCGGTTTTATTGCAATTATACACGAAGAAGACAGGCGCCATCTTGATGACATTTTACAACGGGCTTTAAAAGGGGTTAATAATGGGGAATATGAAGAGATATTCAGAACGAAAGAAACCCATGACGAAATATTTAAATGGATAAAATTTAAGGGCAAAGCTTATTTTAATGGCGAAGGGCTTGCCTATCGTTTAGTCGGTACATCCGTTGATATTACCGTTCAAAAAATACTGGACCAGGCAACAAAAGAGTTATTGAAAAAGAAAGATGATTTTATGAGCATTGCCAGCCACGAGTTAAAAACACCTATTACGGTGCTAAAAGCATCGCTACAGCTTTTAAACAGGATGAAGGATGCGCCGTCTGATAAGCTTCCAATGCTGGTAGTGCAGGCAAATAAAAGTATGGATAAAGTAACTACCCTTATTGAAAACCTGCTGAACACCAATAAACTTAACGAGGGGCAACTTCACCTGAATAAAACTTCGTTTGTTATTGCCGAAATGATAGCCGACTGCTGCCAGCATATACGTATAGCAGGCGAATATAGCATCATTACCGATGGCGACAAAAACCTGAGAGTGTATGCCGATCTTAACCGTATTGACCAGGTGGTAATTAATTTTATTAACAATGCCATAAAGTATGCTCCCAACTGCAAACAGATACATGTTAAAATTGAAAAGGTGGATCATTTTTTTGCCAAAGTATCTGTTAGCGACACCGGGAGGGGCATATCGCCGGACAAAATCCCTTATTTATTTGAACGTTACTACCGGGCGGACAGCAGCGGGTTTCAATATTCCGGCCTGGGGCTTGGCTTATATATCAGCGCAGAAATTATTAAAAAACATGAAGGCAAAATAGGTGTTGATAGTGAAATTGGTAAAGGGAGCACGTTTTGGTTTACGCTGCCGTTAGCATAGTGTTACCTGTTATGGTCGTTGGTCGGGGTTTGTAATCAAGGTCATGATCGCGGTGGATTTGTAACCCGCGAAAATAATATCAAGTTATTTAAATTTTCTGTTTGAAATCCGATTTTCATTATTAGCTTTACTGTCATTCAGGCATAGGCCCTTTTAAATTGATCCTAAAACTTTATCTGTGTATGAAACATCCTTATTTAAAAAGTTCAAATTTTCGCTTAGTTACTTCAATCATTTTACTTTTAGGCGCATTCTTTATTTAATAGCTGCCGAAAGGACAACAAAAGCACATCGCAGTCAACTTTACCTGCTTCAATTTCGCAGGCAAAAACCTGGTACGAAAGTGTCTACCCCGTAACCAGCGGTACAAACAGCAAATTAACTACATAAAGTACAACCGGTACCACTTTTGATCTTAGCCAGCTAATAAAACCCGACTGGCAGCATCCTGCGAGTTATACGCGGCTGGGCAAAAGTGTAATTGAAATGCCGGTTGACCCAACTGTTAACTTTGGTTCCGATTTTAAAAAACAACACAACCAATAATATCTATTCCAATAAAAAATATAACAAAACATCTTTCCTGCTGTTAAGTGATGGCAAAAGCTGTTAAAATGGCGGCTTCGTAATTACTCGCATTTGAATTGCTTATCACAGTATTGTCAAAAGTGGTTGGGTTAGCAAGATAGGTA
>JABDCF010000135.1:9111-10692 GCA_013288235.1 Bacteroidota bacterium
GATAATGGCAGATTCTGCCTATGTGAAAAATGACCTTAGCAAATTAGCAAATAACACCTATCGTAAACATGATGCTGATTTTACGGGGCTGGTACTTTATTTTACGCCAAAGGGCAGATATATTGGCGGATATGCTTACAGCAATGGCAGCCTTATTGCCCCATCTTCATCAAACCAATCATCGGCCGGCCAAACAGTACAAAGTGTTAATGCGGGTACAGCAAAGCTTACCACAAATGAACTGCAAGTATGCACCGACTGGATTGCGGATTATTACCTGAATGGTGTATATTGGTTTAGTGAAGATCTAGGGACAACTTGTACATCCGGGGGGGGAGGCGGCTCAGGAGGTTCTGGCGGCAGCGCGGGTAGCGGTGGTACTCCATCCACACCGCCGCCGCCAACATGCCCGCCTTCTTCAGGCGGCTCCAGTGACGAGTCCTTAATCGTTAATGTAACTGAACCGCCTCCTGGTGGCGGTGGTGATGGAGGGATGCCGCCGCCAAGTGACCCTTGTACGGTAACTACAACGGGACAAACTGATACTACAAAAAACCCTTGTCAGCAAGTGGCGCAGTTAAATGCTTTAGCTGTAAACGACAGCATTGCAAAACAAAATAAATTACTTGCGGGTTATTTGGCCACAAGTAATTTAGAACACGGGTTTGATCAAAATTTGCAAAACTGGAATACAGGCATTAACAGTAGCTACCTTTCAGCGCCACTGCTTATAGCATCATCAACAACACCTAACCAGCTTAATCCGCCTTTTACCTGGAATAGCACCAACGGATATACTATAAGTTTTACTCATGATCATCCCAACGGGTCGGGCCCATCACCTGAGGATATTTTTTACATGCTGCAAAATTCACAAAACAGTGCATTAACGTCTGCAGGGCAGCAAGCAGTTGCGTTTTACAAGGCCAATTCATCCGTAACTGTTGTTACAAGTACTAATAATTATGTTGTTACCGTTAGTGATTGGTCAGCTTTGCAAACGTTATATAATACCTATCTTGCTAACCCAACCACTTTTGACAATACTGTGATAAGCAATTCAAATGCGAGTAATTACGAAGCCGCCATTTTAACAGCTTTTGCCGGTGCCATTACCTTATATACTAACGGCGGGACAGCTAATTATTATCCCTTAACGGTAACCAGCAGCAAGAATGTAGTCTCAGAAGTTCTATGTCCACAAAATTAATCTAATCAAAACAGCAATGAAAAAGTTCCATTTTATTATTATTTTCTTACTTTATAGCCTCAACACATTAGGCCAAAATGGCGAAGTAATGCAGTTTATCCTGCCAAAGGGCACGGAAAAGCTGAATAATCCGCAATTAAAAAGCCTAATCCATAACGGATTTAACGAAAAGACCGCTTTGGGATTTCACGATCACATATATAAAAAAGATGGCCTGATAATTTATTATCAAAATTTATCCCAATTTCCAACACATCCAGAGCGCAGGCATAGCCTTGAAAGTAATCAAAAGATGATGGTTGCACTTCTTTCAGGTAACAGCGAATTAAAAGGCGATGTTAGTGTTGTTGACAATTCAAGGATCATCACCG
>JABDCF010000136.1:0-10133 GCA_013288235.1 Bacteroidota bacterium
TTTATAAATGATGAAGCGCCGTCCTTTTCGGGCTGGGCTAAAGAGAAATTTGGCGGCGTTAACCATTTGGTGTACGAAAAAATGTTCGAACTTATTTTACGCCTTAAAGGAAATTATTTATGGCCCGCCATGTGGGGAAATGCTTTTAATGATGATGACAAGTTAGATCCCGTGCTGGCCGATGAATACGGGATTGTGATGGGTACATCGCACCACGAACCTATGGACAGAGCGCAGCAGGAATGGAAACGTTACGGCAAAGGCGCATGGAACTATGAAACCAACGGCGAAGTGTTACGCGATTTCTGGAAAAAAGGCATCGAGAACATGGGCAGCAAGGAAACTATTGTAACCGTGGGAATGCGCGGCGATGGCGATATGCCTATGACAGAAGGCAGTAATATAAAATTGCTTGAAAAAATAGTTGCCGATCAGCGTAAGATCATAGCCGATGTTACCGGTAAAGATGCACCAAAAACGCCGCAAATGTGGGCCTTATATAAAGAGGTACAGGATTATTATGATAAAGGTATGCGCGTGCCAGATGATGTTACGCTTTTATTATGCGACGATAATTGGGGCAATATTCGCAAACTGCCAAAATTGGGCGAACAACCCAGGAAAGGCGGTTACGGTATTTATTATCACTTTGATTATGTGGGTGGCCCGCGCAATTATAAATGGTTAAATACCAACCCTATCAGCAAAACATGGGAACAAATGCACCTGGCCTATGAATATAACGCCAAACAGGTATGGGTGGTTAATGTTGGTGACTTGAAACCGATGGAGTTCCCGATCAGCTTTTTCCTTGACTATGCATGGTCGCCAGATAAATGGCCCGCTAAACGACTTGATGAATATACAAAGCGGTGGGCTTCACAACAATTTGATTAGCGTTTCCAACATTGCCTGTTAGTAAATCCGGTGAAGTTTTTGTTACTGCGGTGATATCTGTTTGCAGGCTTTTCACAGCCCTTACCACGCCGGGGTATTCCATGTTACCTACCTCCAGCGCGGCCCCTTTTCCATTTCCTGAAAGCCGGAAATAGCCTGCGCCATTTTTAAATGATATGTAGGATTTATCTCCCGGAGCCTGGCCATAAGTAATAACCGGGAATATAGATGCCATGCATAATATATAGGCAGCGAAACAGAATTGGTTTTTCATAGTGCTTCAATTAAAAAACTTATACATATTATTTAAAATCAACTACTTTCCAGTAAGCCTTTTTGGGTTGAAGGTTTTGATCAAACAATAAGGGATAATTTTTCCTTCCGGGAACAGGATAGCCATCCAGCCAGGTGTTCTTATCGGATATGTTCCAAAAGGTAACCCCGGTGATCACATTGCGATATTCGCGGAATATTTTAAATACTTCAGCATATTTATCCACTTGCTTTTGCTCTAACTCAGGCGTGTAAGCATCTACCTCGCCTGGTCGCTTCGCCCGCCTGTTTTTTTCCCATGGATATATTGATACATCAAGCTCTGTGATCTGTATTTTCAACCCTAATGACGAAAACTTTTTGACAGTAGCTACCAGGTCCTTTTGATCCGGCTCATATAACGACCAATGCGCCTGCAAGCCAACACCGTTTATAGGAACGCCGGCATCAACAAGTTTCTTTAATAAGCGATAAACACGTTCGCGTTTTTCAGGGCGTTCAGTGTTATAATCGTTATAAAATAGTACCGCTTTAGGGTCAGCCTCATGTGCATATTCAAAAGCTTTGGTTATAAAATCCTCACCGCATATCTGGTACCATAATGAGTTACGCAAAAACTTTGTGCTGTCGTCATCAACAGCCTCGTTAACAACATCCCATGCATATATTTTGCCCTTATACCTGTTTACTACTGTAGTTATATGGTCTTTCAACCGCTTTAACAATACTTCCTTAGTAACCAGGTTACCGGCATTATCTTTAAACAGCCATCCGGGTGTTTGCTCATGCCAGCAAAGGTTATGTCCCCTCACCCTCAGCCCATGCGCTTGTGCAAAAGCAACTATCGAATCTGCATCTTTCCAGTGGTACCTGTTTTCTTCGGGGTGTATCGGCCCCATTTTCATGGCATTCTCGGGTGTTAGACTATTAAACTGGCTTAATATAAGTGCGGCTTCTTGCGGGTTTTTAATATCACGCGCCGAAACTGCCACACCAATAGGAAAATAGTTTTTATAAAAATCTTTCAACCCTTTGGACGATGTTTGTTGCCCCGATGCATATATAGTATATAAAAGGAGTATTAAAAAACTTAAGGATTTTCTTACCATAATAATGTCGTTTTCTTAAAAATGTAACAAGTTAAACAATAGGACTGGTTTATAGAGTATATCTGAATTATTGCCTTCAGTAGCTTAAGCAATCGATTACAAATATATAGTAATATGCGCAGATTTTAATGTAAAAAACGGATTACATAGGCATATTTATTCACCGAATTAGTTAAAAAAAAGACACCCTCGTAAGCTCTATTTAGTTGACATTTTTACACATTTTATAAATTTATCATTTGTATAGCTTTTGAAATAAACTATTTACTCTTTTAAATCGAATTAAATGATTTTTTTATAAAAATCGACGAGCGGCTTTCTCTTTTAACAAAAAAAATAAAAAAAATCTTTGCAATCGATTGCATTATTAATTTTTATTTCTACTTTTATTCCAAGTTATACACCAATTATAAATTTCTTAATCCAGTACCTGATGAAAAGCCAGATAGTGCTGTTACGTAGTGTTATTTCTGCATACTCTTTTTATTTGAAAAGCCCGCGCCATTGTGCTTTTACATTGCTAAACAATTCAATTTCATATACCAACCAATTAAACTAAAAAAAAATGATGAAAATTCGACTCAACCACTATTATGGACGAAAGCCGTTCATTGATGGCCTTTTTAAAGGCAAGCCAGGGCTATTAAATAATGGATATTAACTTTTCATACAAACCTATTACACTAATTAATTATGGAAAAACTTAAACTTATCAAAAGCTGTAAAACATTGCTTTTAATTATAAGCATGAGCTTGTTTTCGGCATCCCTTTTTGCCCAAAACCCAACCATTACAGGCAAGGTGGTTGATGAAAAGGGACAAACGCTCCCCGGCGCCACCGTTAAATTAAAAGATGCACAAGGAGCCACTACCACTGATGTCAGTGGTAGCTTTTCGCTGCAATTACCATCAGGGGTAAGTACAATTACCGTATCGTACCTTGGCTATTTTACAAGGGATATAGACGTTAAGCCAACAAGCAGAAATTTACAGATCATCCTTTTACCAAACCCCAACAACCTTAACGAAGTTGTTGTTGTAGGTTACGGCGCACAAAAAAAGAGGGATGTTACAGGCGCTATGGTAACGGTTAGCGGTGCCACGCTTGAAGAAGCGCCATCAACAAACGTTGTGGACCAGTTAAAAGGACGTGCCGCGGGTGTAGACATTGTTAGTAATGGCGCTGGCTTAGGCGCCCCCGACCAAATCCGTATCAGGGGTAGCCGTTCGCTCTCGACCAGTTCATCTGCACTTAACAGTCTGGACGGACCACTGATTGTTGTAGATGGTATCCCTTTCGGTGGCAATATCAATGACCTTGATCAGGATAACATCCAAACTCTGGACATTTTGAAAGATGCATCAGCTACCGCAATTTATGGGTCACGTGGATCAAATGGCGTTATATTAATAACAACCAAGCGCGGTGTAAAAGGCAAAGCAACGGTTACCTATAATATGTACTACGGTAATTCGAATATTTTAGGCGAGCTAAAAGTATTTAACGGCCCTGAATATGCGCAATTTAAAGCATACTCTGGTCAGCTCAATACTGTGAACCCCGGCACTGTAGCTTATCCGCTTACCCCCGCAGAAGTAGCGGGTGTAGCGAATGGCACCTCAACAGACTGGCAGAAATTGCTATATCAAACCGGCCACAATTTAAACCAGAACATTACACTTTCCGGCGGCGATGAAAACACGCAATATGGAATGGCCGCCGGGTATCTTGATCAAACCGCTACAGTACCTAATCAAAATTTCTCAAGGTATTCGTTACGTACAACTATCGATCACAAACTGAACAACATTTTCAGGGTGGGCATTAATAGCTTAACAACATTAAGCTACAACAATAACCCGGGAGGAACTGGCATCACAGGCGGTCTTTTGAGATTAAGCCCTTTAACTGCACCGTACAATGCAGATGGCTCATTGAACCTGCTGCCGCAAGCCGGCTCAACAGATGCATCGACGATTAACCCGCTGACGTTGAAAACAGACCCAACTGCTATCTATTCGCAAACAAGAGAATTAAGGACATTTAACAGCTTATACGGCGAAGTAAATATCCTTAAAGATTTGAAATACCGCATTAATGTAGGCCTCGATTTTACCCAGGTAAACGGGGGAAACTATACAGGCGTTGATACCTATGCAAACAGCAATATTACAAGCCTTAGCCAGGCCACCACGCAGGTTACCAATGATGAGGCTTATACTTATACAATTGAAAACGTGTTAACTTATGACCACACCTTTGCCAAAAAACACCACCTTACCTTTACGGGGTTATTTAGCACGGAGAAAGACCATACCGAAAACTCGCAGTTCAATGGTTTAGGGTTACCGGCAGACTATATACAAAATACCAACCTTGCGCTGGCAGGAAGTATTTTCGCGACGCCAGCAAGCACTAACCCTACTGCAAATTACTTTGCCAATAGGGGTTTAATATCTGAAATGGCCCGCGTAAATTACTCTTTCGAGGATAAATATTCGTTTACAGCAACAATACGCCGGGACGGGGCTTCGGTACTTGCGCCAGGGCATCAATACCTTACTTATCCAGCCGCCGCCGTAGCGTGGAATATCATGAACGAAAATTGGATGAAAAATATCAACACTATCGATTTACTTAAATTAAGAGTGAGTTATGGTGTTACAGGTAACCAGGGTAGTGCGCCATATCAAACGTTAGGCGCCCTTTCATCAAATTATTATAATTTCGGGACAACCACAGCAGGCCAATCTTCGGCATATGTTGTTAGTCAGCTTGCAAACCCCGATTTGAAATGGCAACACACCGGAGAGTTTAACATGGGTGTGGATTTCGGGATATTGCATGACCGTATTACAGGTACTATCGATGTTTACAACCAAAACACCAGCGATATCATTGTAAACAACATTTTACCGCCAAGTAATGGTGCAACCAGCCAAATTTCGAATTTGGGCTCAACAAACGACAAAGGGCTTGAGATCACCATCAACACTGTAAACATCCAAAACAGGAACGGTTTCACATGGCGTACCGCCTTTAATATTTCTTTCGACAGGAACAAAGTTACAGCACTACCTAACGGCGACCTTGTCGACATTCCAGATGGCTGGTTTGTAGGCTACCCTTCAACAGTGATATATGATTATAAAAAGATCGGTATCTGGCAGACTGGTGACCCTGGCCTCACCACGCAAACATCACCTGTACAAGTACCGGGACAGATAAAAGTTGAAGATGTAAACGGAGATGGTAAAATAACTCCTGCCGACGAGCAAATTGTAGGAAACTTTCAGCCCCAATATGAAGCTGGTTTAACCAACAGTTTTAACTACAAAAACTTCGACCTTTCGGTAGTAATGTATGCCAGGATGGGGATGGATGTTTTGGTTCCATACCTTGGCGCTGACGTTGCCACCGGCGGTTATTCGTTTTTTGAACAGGGAAGGAACAACCAGCTAAAGGTTGATTACTGGACGCCGACTAATCCCACAAATGCATTTCCAAAGCCTGATGGCAGCGCATCTGCACCATTATATGGATCCACAACAGAATATGTTGACGGCTCATTCATAAAGGTCCGTGCTATTAACTTTGGTTATACTTTCGAGCCTAAATTGCTTGCACGGGTAGGGATCAGTTCATTAAGGATATACCTGACCGCCGAAAATCCATTTATAATATATTCTCCTTTTGTTAAGGATGGATATGGCCCTGATCCGGAAGGAAACGGGTATGGCGGCGGCGCATTGGCACAAGGTTCATCTTCTTTTGGCGCTCCAGGCCGCCAGGTTAGCGTTAACGCAAACGACCCTTCGGTACGCAACTTTAATATTGGCTTAAGTGTGAAATTTTAACCGATTATAATTTACAATTATGAAAATATATAATAAAATATCAATCATTATTACAGCGGTAGCCTTTTTATCAGGCATAACAAGTTGTAAAAAATTATTAGTGGAAAAACCCCAGTCTTCTATCGTGCCGTCATTTTTAAGTACTCCGGGTGGCCTGGAAGGTGGCATTGCAGGTGTATATAACGATCTTCGCAGCAATTATGGCACCGAAGGGTTTGAGCTAACGCAGTATGCAGGTACTGACGAGAACTTTGCCGGCGTAAGCGCCCAAAGCAATGGTATGTTTAGCACCTACAACGGCATAAACGGGGGTACTTTTAGTGGCATGTGGAACACATGGTACCAGGACATAAATACTTTAAATGGTATTTTGCAATTCGCGCCGGCATCAGGTTTACCTGCCTCAACATTAAACCTGTATGTTGGTCAGGCTAAATTTTTAAGGGCATTTTGTTATTATTACCTGGTAACTACCTATGGCGCTGTACCGCTGCATGTTACCTTTAATACACAGGCCTCATCGGCAGACACACGGGCACCGATAGCGTCTGTTTATAACCAGATCATCCAGGACTTTACTGATGCAACTACAGAATTACCGCCTACAGTAACGGCGCCATTCCTTGGTAAAACAGCTACACAGGCTACAGCCTTTTTTATGCTGGCTAAAACTTACCTTACCCGGGGGTGGTCATCTGTAGCACAGGCAAATGATTTTACGCAAGCGGCAACGATAGCCACCACCCTGATAGCCAACCAATCAACTTATGGCATTGGTTTATGGCAGGATTACGCAAGTGCCTTTGCCATGGCTAATGATTATGGCAAAGAGGTGCTGTTGGTAAGCGATCATGACAACAACACAACCTATGGAGAATATCAATCAGGTGCCTCAGGGGGCAACGCCCAGAATGTGTTGCCGAACCTGTTCAGATGGAATTATGTAACACTTACTTCGGCCGCATCGGATAACGAGGAGACTATACCGGTTAACCTTAATACAGGTGGTGGAACATCGATGATGTTCAGGGACGTTGCAAACGGGCGCCCGTACAGCCGTGCCGAACCTTCTGGTTACACTTTTACTCAAGCTTTTGCCGAAAGAGTAATGGATACCCGTTACAACAAAACTTTTCAAACGGTATGGATAGCTAATACAACGCCTTCAGGCGGCTCGAATACTGTAATCGGATCAAATAGTGTTACCACTCCCCGCGGTACATTAATCTGCGGCAAAGATACCGCTATATGGATGCCGGGCTATGAAGTAACTGATGCCCAAAGGGCGAAGTTTAAAGGCGTTATTATTACACCAAGCCAATACAGCTCTGTTATTTTCCCTACAACCAAAAAATTTGACGATCTTACAAGGGTAGGGCCAAACGACCCATCGACAAGACCGCGATGTATCATACGGTTTGCGGAAGCATATTTTGTAGCTGCCGAAGCCTATTTAAAATTGGGCGACAATATAAACGCAGCTAAATACCTGAATGTTATAAGAGAAAGAGCAGCTTATGACCCAAGCAAAAGTCCGGCGCAAGCTGCAGCTGATGCTACTGCAATGGACATAACGCCCGCCCAGGTGACGCTTGATTTTTTACTGGATGAGTATAGTCGTGAATTTTACAACGAGCCGCGCAGATGGAATGACCTGGTACGTACAGGGTCGTTACTCAGAAGGGTTGCTATGTATAACCCGCAGGCAAATCAGTATATTAAGAGTTTTGACGTTTTAAGGCCAATTCCGCAAGATGAGATCAATGCTGTGCTTTCAGGCCCTGCAATGACACAAAATACCGGCTACTAATAGTTTATTATATATTTGATTTCGTGCAAAAGGCTGCCTTCGGGCAGCCTTTGCTGTTTAAATCCAATACGAATTAATATTGACGCCTTCAAACTGTCACCAAAAAATCCCTTAATCCTGGTTTGGCTTAATTGGATTTGGCTTGTACTATCATCATCCGGTAAATCCAAAAATCGTTTAATCCTGGTCAAGGCTGCGTTTTATCCCCATCTCTAAGCCCCGCAATTCCGCCAGACCTTTTAACCTGCCAATAATTGAATAGCCGGGGTAAGTGTTGTAGTTAAAATCATCCAGCAATTTATGCCCATGATCGGGGCGCATGGGGATAGCAATATCTGTTCTGCCTGCTTCTATCCGTTTCTTTTGTTCAAGTATCACATTTTTCATCACGGCATACATATCATTGCTGCCGTTTAAATGGTCGGCTTCAAAAAAGCTGCCATCCGGTTCGCGCTGCACGTTTCGCAGGTGAAGGAAATGGATATGTTCGCCCAATCTGCTCACTATTCCCGGCAGATCGTTATCGCACCGGGCGCCTAAAGAACCAGTGCAAAAAGTAATACCATTGGCTGGTGAAGAACAGGCATTTACAACGTCCTGCAAATCATTTTCTGTTGAAACAACGCGCGGTAAACCTAAGATCTGGAATGGTGGATCATCCGGATGAATGCACATTTTTATGCCAAGTTTTTCCGCATCAGGAATAATCGCTTTTAAAAAATACGCCAGGTTTTCTTTAAGCTTTTTTGCATCAGTGCCCCGGTATTTTTTTAAATGTTCTTTAAATTCATCGATAGTAAAAACATCATCAGTACCTGGCAGCCCAGCCATAATAGTATTGGTCAAATGCAGCTTTTCGTCGTTATCCAGACTGTCAAAATATTCTTTGGCGTAGTGCTGCTGTGCTACAGTAAAATCATTGAA
Source organism: Bacteroidota bacterium (assembly GCA_013288235.1). Lineage (GTDB taxonomy): Bacteria > Bacteroidota > Bacteroidia > Sphingobacteriales > Sphingobacteriaceae > Mucilaginibacter. Next base: position 8,872 of record JABDCF010000136.1, read on the forward strand.
TGCGCCTTCACGTTCCAATATGTAAAGGTCAAAAGCCGCGACAGCGGGTGCGTGGTAGCGTAAAGCAGAAGCATTATTGGGCAGCCGGTAATCAAGGTTGGTGCGCGTCCAGTCAAGCACCGGCATAAAATTATAGCAAACGGTTTTTATGCCAACGTCGCTAAGGTTCTTCAGCGTGGCAATGTATTTTGCAATATATTCATCGCGCTGCGGGCCTGCGGTTTTTATACTTTCGTGGATATTCACACTCTCTACAACCGACCAATCAAGGCCGGCCGCATTGATCATTTCATTGCGGCTTTTTATCTCACCCACGCTCCAGATATCCCCGCAAGGAATATGATGCAGGGCATTCACTATACCCGTGGCACCGGTTTGTCTTATGGCTGCCAATGTAACTGCATCATTTGGCCCGAACCAGCGAAAAGTTTGTTCTAAATTACTGAACATAGTTATTGTGTTATCTGGCGATAAAAATAAGATTATCTTTTTTATAGGGACAAATTAAAAAGCACGCTTATCGTAACAAAAGGGAGAGAATGTCATGTTATGTCATGCGATCCCACTGAGCGCGGAGGCAATCTCGTCGCCTATGCATGCGACGAGATTGCTTCGTGACTCGCCATAACAAAATTTTTTAGGCTTTTATTTCACTTTTAAAATAGCCTCACTATCCTTAGGCATACCCAACTCTTCGCTCCTCTTTGTTGGCAGCGATCCCCCTATATAAACCCGGTAGTCACCGGATAATTGCACTGCCTGTCCGTTATCGTTAATGCTTTGCAAAATTTTCGGCGTAAGTTCAAACGAAACGGTTTTTGATTCGCCAGGTTTAAGGCCAACCCGTTTAAAGCCTTTTAACGAAAACAACGGGTTATCGCCGGTTTGCGGATCAGTAATATATAATTGCACTACTTCATCGCCCTCCATTTTTGCCTGTGTTTGTAACGGTCACTTCTGCTGTAACAGGTGTTTCTTTTTTTACATCCGTTGCCGAAAGTTTAATATTTGAATAACTGAATGAAGTATAGCTTAAACCAAACCCAAACGGGTACAATGGTTCAGCTGTCATGTAACGATAGGTGCGGCCTTTCATTGAGTAATCTGTATAAGCAGGCAACTGGTCAAACGATTTTGGAAATGTAACAGGTATGCGCCCGGATGGAGAAATTTTACCGAATATGATATCCGAAATAGCATGACCACCTTCTTCGCCGGGGTACCAAACCAATAATACGGCATCAGCAAGTTGCTGCACTTCG
>JABDCF010000136.1:10143-10608 GCA_013288235.1 Bacteroidota bacterium
TATAGCAACAATTTTGTTTTTGTTGCCTTCCCTTAATTTTTTCAGGAAATCGATCTGGTTTTGCGGAAGGTTATAATCAAGCCTGTCGCCATAAGTTGGCGAGCCTATTGATTCACCCTCTTCTCCTTCCAGCAAACCGGTAATTCCCATTGCAACAAATGTTACATTCGAGGCCTTGGCATCGCCTGTTGTCCAGTCGATAGGGTTTGCATTTGGCCTGTCTAACAAAATACCCGGCTTAAACTGCATCTGGCTGGCATGTGATATTCCAGAAGCAAGGCCTTCCAATATCGTTGTCATTTGCGGGTTTACGCCATAGTAATTACCGATTATTGCATCCAGATTAGCCGCTGTAGGGCCAGTGATAAAATATTTAGGCAGGTCATTCCGTAAAGGTAAAACGCCGTTATTTTTAACAAGAACGATGGACTCCAATGCTACCTGTTTGGCTAACTGCCTGTGTTC
>JABDCF010000137.1 GCA_013288235.1 Bacteroidota bacterium
TCAGTCGTTGGCATTGGGCAGTATGGGCTTGTTTTTTCCATTTTTACTTACCTCATTGCTAAAGACCGCACAAGGCTCATCTACCGTTGCTATTATAACTGCCGCATCAATTGTTGCGCCTTTACTGCCAGCCCTGGGCTTAAATAATGAAAACGGCAAACTATTCTGTGTGTTGGCCATGGGCGGCGGCTCCATGATGATATCACATGCTAATGATGCCTATTTCTGGGTGATCGCTAAATTCTCAGGCCTGGAGATGAGAACTATGCTAAAGGTATATTCGATAGCAACTTTATTAATGGGGCTTACCACAATGGGCGTAATCTATGTTATTTCGAAAATATTTTAATACGATAGAAAGTATTTTTCTTATTTATTATTAAAATAAAATGTCGAAAAAATAAAAAGTTGCATTTTTCTTGTTAAATTGCATCTGTATAATAAAAAACACGTAACTGACCGCCTCCGATCGTGATAGTTCAAAGCTATCGGAGTAATAACGTACACACCAAAATAAATTATGCGAATTCTTATTGCCCCCAACGCTTTTAAAAACAGCCTTAACGCTACTGATGTTGCCCATGCTATTGAAACCGGCTTACATCAAAGCAACTTAAATTGTACAACAGAATGTTTTCCGATAGCCGATGGGGGCGATGGTACTGGTAGCCTGATTATTAAAGCATGTAAGGGCGATTTAATACGCAAAGAAGTTCATGATCCGTTTGGAAGAAAACTGAAATCAGCTTTCGGCCTTATAGATAATGCGGAAACTGCCGTAATTGAAATGGCAGCCGCATCGGGGTTAAGGCTGTTAAAAAAAGAAGAACTGGATCCACTTCGCGCTTCATCGTACGGTACGGGTGAACTGATAAAATTTGCCCTTGACGAGGGTGCCCGGAAAATTATACTTGGCATGGGGGGCGCGGCCACGGTTGATGGCGGCTGTGGCATATTAAATGCCCTTGGTATATCTTTTTTGAATGCCAAAGGTGACCCTTTGAGGGCAATACCTGCCGATTTGATCAATATGGCGAAAGTTGATATTAGTGCCATGGATGAGAGGATTTTTAATTGCGAATTAATTATACTTTGCGATGTTGAAAATATATTGCTTGGGCCGCATGGAGCTGCCTATGTTTTTGGGCCGCAGAAGGGGGCTACCCCCCCGGTAGTGAACTTACTTGATGATTTTTTGAAAAACTTCGCAAAAATGTCGGCAGACCAAACCGGGATAAATATTGCCGATATTAAACACGGCGGCGCCGCAGGAGGTGCCTCAGCTGGCTTACATGCCTGGTTAAACGCGAGGCTGGTAAATGGGATTGACTATTTTTTATCGCTCACAAATTTTGATAGCGCATTACAGACAGCCGAACTGGTGATAACAGGCGAGGGCTGCATTGATCAGCAAACATTACAGGGTAAAGGCCCATATGGTGTTGCGGCAAGAGCAAAAGACTTGAATATCCCTGTAATTGGCATTGCCGGAAGCGTGCCCTTGGAACATGATAGCGACCTTCGTGAGTATTTTGATATTTTACTTGCTATCAATAATGAACCCACTGATATGGCAACCGCCATGGACAACACCACAAAAAATTTAATACGCACAGCAAAGGCAATAGGGGATATGCTGGCAATTAAAAATGGGTTATGAATTAAATTTTATAGGCTTAATTGTCCTTTTTGCTTTTTGCGGTTGGCTTGGGTTTTAATGAGGCGGTATATTTATAGCTGATATCAAAATACAGTTTCAACTCTTCGATTCTTTCTAACAGGTTATCCGGCACTACCACATATTCTTTTTGTACTATGCCATAATTTTCAGCCAGGCGACTTTTATATTTTTCTATAAATTTTATTCTTTCTTCCGCAGGTAGTTTTAGCGTTACTTCGTTTCCTTTTGATAAAAAGCTATACATACGCCCGTTCAATGAAGTATAAGGTACGGTACCCCCCTTTAGTACAGCATCGGGATAGGAGGCCACAAGCCTGGTATAAAGCTCAACTTTTTGTTCTCTTGATAATTTTGCCGCTTCCATAGTATTATTAACAATAAATATCATGATAAAAATAACATAATAAGCCGGTGGTATAAATTTTGCCTGTAAATTGTCAAAAAAATATAAACATGAAAATATACCAGCATGCCCTACAGTTAAAAGAACGAAAAAGAGGCTTTCATTTGATAACTACCGAAGTTTTACAGGCGCTGCCACAGATCAGTGAAATAAATACTGGAATTTGCCAGGTTTTTATACAGCATACCTCGGCATCGTTAACTATTAACGAAAATGCGGACCCAACGGTAAGAAAAGACTTTGAAATGTTTTTTAATAAGGCCGTGCCGGAAAATGATCCGGATTACCAGCATGATAACGAAGGCCCCGATGATATGCCGGCGCACCTTAAAGCCGCCCTGCTTGGCAGTTCGGTAACCATCCCTATTAGCAACGGACGGTTGGCTTTGGGTACCTGGCAGGGTATCTACCTGTGTGAGCACCGGAATTACGGGCATCGAAGAAATTTGATAGTTACGGCGTGGGGCGGGTGATGAAACCCAATGCCTTAAAAAGGGGCCATTTATAATATTTCCAAAAGTTTTTAACCATCATTACCTATGAAAAAGATATTTACTTTCTTACTAATCACTGCTTGTTCAAGCGTTTTTGCACAGGATTCATTAAAAAGTTTTAACTACGCCCGTTACAGCACCACAACTACGGGGATGGACGTTTTGGGCAGCTGGGCTATAGCTAATATTGGCATTGGCTCAGTGGGTTGGGCTGAATCAAAAGGTGGATCGAACAAATATTTTTACCAGATGGATGCTTTATGGAATGTGGCAAACCTTGGCGCCGCCATAATTGGTTATACCGGCGCACAAAAAGATAAAAACAAGCAGCTAACCCCGGCTGAAAGTTTAAAGGCACAACAAAAAATGGAGAAGATTTTTTTGATAAACGGCGGGTTGGATGTTGCCTACATCGGGGCAGGGATATTCCTGCAACATCGCGGGGACATCAGAAATTCAGATGAGTTGCGTGGCTATGGTAAATCAATCATCCTTCAAGGCGCGTTTTTGTTGCTATTTGACAGCTCAATGTACAGCGCTCAAAGGCATAATGGCAACAAGTTAAGGTCGTTTTTGGCAAAGAACCCCGTGACGTTTGACGGCAGGAGGGTTGGGATCATCTATGCTATGGAATAGAAAACCTGATTGTAGTCAAGTGCTAATCCTATCGAAATGATGTATAAGAGAGCGGTTTACCCTTTGCTCTGCATGCCATAATTCGTAATTATTTTGTAGGTTAACCCAAAATTGTGCGGTGTTACCGAACGCTTCTGATAATTTTACAGCAAGTTCCGGGCTTATACCCAAATGCCCGTTTATAACGGCCGATAAATTAGCGCGCGCCACGTTTAAACCTTTAGCAACTTCAGTAATAGTTAAATTGCGCTCTTTTATAAACATCTCTTTTAGTATTTCACCGGGGTGGGGTGGTGGTAATTTTCTCTTAAGCATTTCTGATCTTCTTTTAATGGTAATCTAAATAATCGATATCAAGTATATTACCGGCTTCAAAACGAAACACAATTCTATAATTAGCACTAATTTTTATCGACCAAAAATCTTTCATATTTCCTGAAAGTTGATGAATACCTGATCCCAGCGCTTTTATATCATTCTCGGAAGTAACAGCATCAAGGGTATCTAATATCCTTGCTATTTTAGCCAATTGTTCGGCACGTAATTTTGACCCTTTCCCTTCCTTGTAATAAAAGCCTAAGCCCCTTATGATGGATACTTTCGATCATTTACAAATGTAACATGTCATACGACATGTTACAAATATTTTTTGATAACAGATTTGATACAAAAACATTTCCTCACTAAATTTCTAATGGATTATATTTGAATTCTGTTCCTGCTAAAACCAACCATTATGAAACCGCTATTACTTGTTATCATTACCTGTTTTTGTTTTATCCTGGCTAAAGGCCAAACAAACAACATTGGCCAAACTACGATAACGGAATGGCAGGATGGGAAAGCCGGCGCCCTTTCAATTACTTATGATGATGGCTCGCGTAACCAGTTTACAAAAGCGTTGCCGATTATGGAACGGTTAAAGCTGCCCGCTACATTTTTTGTTATTACAGGCGGCCTGCCCGGCTCAAAATATCACGGGAAGTTTGTTGGCCGTCCTGTTAAAGAGATTATCAATGAAACGGCTACCATCCCGACCAATGATCAGAATTTTTTAGAACGGTGCTCTGCTGCGGGTTATTTGGGCTATAAAGGAACAATTACCTATGTTACCAAAGCAGGTGGTATGTATGATAATCCGAAGAGAAAGGCACAAGCTTTTAAATTAATGGACAGTCTTTACAAAAAAGTGCGGAACGGTGATTTTCAACCGGGTTACCAGCCGTGTGATGAATATTTGCAGGAAGCGGGCGATACCTGGGATGAGATGAGGCGTTATGGCGCTGAGGGTTATGAAATCGCCAGCCACTCCATTACACATGCCAGCATGCCGGGGCTCGATTCGGTAAATATTGTTTACGAACTTGAAAAAAGCAAAGAAGAAATACGCAACCAGATGGGCGAGAGGTACACTTTTTCGACAGAAGTTCCTTATGGTTATGAAAATGCGAGGGTAATGCAAATTGCTTACAAAATTTATCCCGCCCTGCGCAACCGGATGCCCGAGCCATGGTTAACCGAACTTGACAGGCCAAGCAAAAAAACACCTGTAGTTAACAATCTGGATTATGTGCAATGGCAGCGGGAATGTAATACCCACGCGCCTTTGCCATTGATGAAATCGTGGGTTGATACGGCTGTTGCCAGGAGGGATACCTGGTTGGTATTGGTGATCCATGGTGTTGACGGGCTGGGTTATGAGGCTTTGTCGGATACGCTGCTTAACAACTATTTTCATTATATAAAAGACAGGGATAACAGCTTGTGGATAGCCACTTTTGGCGATGTAACCAAATATATGCGGGAAAGAGAAAGTGTGGTTGTGAAAAATACCAGAAAGAAAATTGCGATTGTTTTGAATATAGCGAACCCTTTGGACAAGAAAATGTACGATGTCCCCTTAACCCTCAAAACCTACTTGCCTATAGCATCGTGGGAACAAGTAATCGTATATCAGGGGAAACATTCACATACGGTTAAATCCGAAAAAGATGAAAAAGGAACCTACGTTGTTTACAAGGTTAATCCTAATTTGCCAAATGTCACTCTATTACCGGTTTTAAAAGGCAGTGATATGCCATAGTCGCTCAACTAATCCCTGTCAAAAATGCCATCGTATCCACCCCATCAGCATAATCCCATAGCGCTGGCTGTTGGCTCATACCAAAATCAACAACCTGTGCTTTAACCTGTAAAGGCGCAGCGCTAACTATGCACTGTATTTTATCACTTTCGGCTTCCAACAGATTTTCGGCGGAAGCAATATCTTTATAAAACCCATAATACAAAACCGCCAACGGCGATGCAAGCCTTTCATCTTCTTTCAATAATAAAAAGCCGTTGTCAAAATGATTATCGCTGTTTACCAGGTAGATGGATTTATTATAATCGTAATTGTTATTGTATTTATGATGGTTAATAATGGGCTGGTACGATTCTATCGACTCAAAAAAGAAATTGAAAATATAACCCTCCGGCACCAATAATTTGGACACATTGCGGCAGCCAAGGCCGTAATAATCAAAAATATCATGCCCAAGCGCCTGCAATTGCTCTGCTGTTTCGTTGCCGGTCAGCAAGGCCACACTATTGCGGTTTTTGCGGATGATGTTCGGCACTTTGCCGAAATAGTAATCGAAATAGCGGGAAGTGTTATTGCTACCTGTGGCAATAACGGCGTCAAATTTCTCTAATCGCTCAACAAAACTGTATTGCTCGGCAAAACTGCTGTCTATAGCGGTCAGCATTTCTAAAACATATTTAATGAGGCGGGTATCCTGCGATGATGCTTTAATCAGCGCATGATTTCCGCTTGCAATCACACATAGCACATCATGAAAGCCAACTAATGGGATGTTCCCTGCAAGTATTAAACCAACCCTTTTGTTATGTTGCTGAATGGGATACTTATCAAGCCACGTGCTTAAATCCTGTTTGTTAAGCATGGCGCCAATAGCTTTTACCGCCTGCAAAACGCTTTCGGGCGTAAACCAGGCATTGTAATGCTTTTCGTTGTTGATTATCTCTAAAAGTTGTTCGTTTGGGTTATTTAGGTGTTCGCCAAGCTCGGCAAACGCGTTTATTAAGCCTTCTTTGTTAAATTTTGACATATATATGGTGAGGATTTAAACCCTCAAATCCTTTTTTTGTTATATTTGTATGCTCGTTAATTCGGGCAAAGTTAATTCAGAATATAAGATATAAAGAAATATGGCGATTAAAATCACCGATGAATGCATAAACTGCGGCGCTTGCGAACCGGAGTGCCCCAATAATGCTATTTATGATGCCGGTGCCGCGTGGCGTTTTTCGGACGGTACGGGTTTAAAGGGGTTGATAGATTTTGGCGATGGCAACACACTAAATGCAGAAGAAACACAGGCTGCATTATCTGACGATATTTATTATATAGTCCCTGATAAGTGTACGGAGTGCGTTGGCTTTCATGATGAGCCCCAGTGTGCTGCGGTTTGCCCGGTTGATTGTTGTGTGGATGATGAGGACGTACGTGAGACCAAAGAGGAACTGCTGGCTAAAAAAGAGTGGCTGCATATTAACGAATAATATTTTTGTTGTAATTTTAAAATATAGAGGGGAAGGTATATCAATGCTTTCCCTTTTTTGTAAAATGAACCTTTAAGACCTACGTTTCGTACACAGTCAGACTTTTATGGAATACGGTATTTGTAACCTTTCGATTATCCCCCTTCGAGCTGAACCTAATGACAGGAGCGAACTGGTATCCCAGGTGCTTTTTGGCGAAATATTTGAAATTACCGAATGGAAGGAAAACTGGGTGAAAATTATCACCTCTCATGATAACTACCCAGGTTGGATTGGCCATTTGCAGTTTATTATGCTTGGTCATTTAGCCTATAAAAGGTTTAAACAAACACCCCCGCCATTAACTTATCGCCCTGTAACCCAGGCCTGGAAAATAGCCAATAACAGTATTTTGTATTTGCCGATGGGCAGTTCCCTTGCGTTTTTAGAAGGCACTACATGCCATATTGGCGATGATCGCTTTGAAATAATAGGCGAAATAGGCGAAACTGAAAACATCGCTGTTATGGCTACGTCTTTTTTAAACAGTCCTTATTTATGGGGCGGGCGTACGCATTTCGGTATTGATTGCTCTGGCTTTACCCAGGCGGTTTTTAAACTACAGGGTATAAACCTGCTGCGTGATGCCAGCCAGCAGGTTGAACAGGGATATACCATAAACTCATTACACGAAACGAAATTGGGCGACCTTGCCTTTTTTGAAAATGCCGATGGGAAGATAGTACATGTAGGCATATTGCTGAATAACGAGAGAATTATTCATGCTTCCGGGCGGGTTAAGATTGATTCGATTGATGAAAAGGGCATTTTTTCGGAAGACACAAAGCGCTATACCCATAAATTGAACATCATCAAGAGGATGTTTTAACTATCAAGATCGATATCCCAAACTATAATTCTTTTGTCATCGCTAACTGAAATTAGCTGATCTCCGTTCCATGCCACTTTGTTTATAGATAACGCATGGCTTTCAAAGCCTTTTTCGCGGCTTATAATTTTATACAATTTAAAATCATCTGCGCCCCAAATTTTTATGCTTTTATCCATACTTGCGGTGGCAAAATAAGGGAGGGTAGGGTGAAAGGCGATACAATTTACAGCAAATAAATGTGCCGGGATATTACGCACCAGATTGTACGACTGTGCGTCCCATATTTTTACCTGTGCATCACGGCCTCCCGACACCAAATAATTGCCATCATTTGAATATTGTAAAGAGAAAACCGACATAGTATGCCCGTGCAATGTTTTTATTAAGGAATAATCGGCAGCATCATAAATTTTAATTTGGTTATCCCGACAGCCAAAAGCAACCTGCTTTTCATCAGGCGACACATCGATACAGCGGATTGTATCATGAGAAACTTTTATGGTATGCAAAAGCTTCAAATCATTAATGTCCCAAACCGAAACTGTACCATCTTCAGAGGCTACCAATAGTTCCCGCTTACGTTCAACGGATTTAATGTCAAATACAGGTTTTTGGTGGTGTTTTAAGGGAGCAAGTAATTGCTGCTTTAAAAAGTCGAATACCAGCACATCACCATTCCTCAACCCGGCAAACAAAAATGGTAAACCAACAGGGCCATGAATAGCATAAATAGAGGCCGGAACCGGGAACATTACTTTAATAAAAGTATTGTTTTTTAAGCTCCATTCAACAAGTCCTTTATCATTACCACCGGTAAACAATATTCCTGGCTTTTGCGAAAGCTCCAGCGTGAATACCGGGTTGCCGTGGCCGTTTAGTTCTGCTATTTTTTTTACGGTCATTCTTTAGTTCATAGTTGATGGTTCATAGCTCATAGCCTTGCCCATGGTTTATTGTTTATAGCACCCTGTTCATACCATGAACCATGAGCCATCAACCATGAACTACTTATGTCTTTCCTCTAAATTCTTTGCTATCCGTTCCAGGTTCAATCCTTTTTCGCGGAGCAAAACGAGGAGGTGAAAAACAAGGTCGGACGATTCGTTGATGAGGTCGGTTTCTGTTTCGTTTAGCGCGGCTATCACGGTTTCTACGGCTTCTTCACCAACCTTTTGCGCTATTTTGTTTAAGCCTTTGCCCCTAAGTTTGTTCACATAGGAGCCCTCTTTTGGATTTTCGTACCTATCTCCAATTATTTCTTCCAGCTTTAATATAAAGTTTTGGTTATAATCCGTTTTAAAACAGCTCCGCGAACCGGTGTGACAGGTAGGACCATCCGCTTTAACCTTTATCAGCAAGGTATCGTTATCACAATCGATATTCATACTTTTTACGTGCAGGAAGTTGTTACTTGTTTCGCCTTTTGTCCACAACCTGTTTTTTGATCGCGAAAAAAAAGTGACTATGTTTTCCTTTACGGTTTTATGATAGGCTTCCTTGTTCATGTAGCCAAGCATCAGCACTTCCAGGGTTTGTTCGTCCTGGATGATCACCGGGATTAGCCCGTCTGTTTTGTTAAAATCGATACTCATTTTATGTTATTAACTTAACCGTTGCCCGTGTCTACACAGACAACCTGTTTAAACTTCTCTTACTTCAATGTTATGCTGTTTCAATACCTGCTTCAAATCTGGTATCAATATTTCGCCATAATGAAATACAGAAGCGGCAAGCGCCGCATCAACATTGCTTTGTTCAAATACGTCAACAAAATGCTGCAACGAGCCTGCACCCCCTGAGGCAATTACCGGAATATTTACCGCGTCGTTCACCAATTTTAATAAATTATTATCAAAGCCGGCCTTTGTGCCATCATGATCCATTGAGGTTAACAGTATTTCCCCGGCGCCGCGGCTTTCAGCTTCCAATATCCAGTGCAGGGTTTCTTTTTCCGTTGCGATACGGCCTCCATTTAAATGGACAACGTTCGCGCCGTCTGTTAACCTGGTATCAACAGCCACTACTACAAATTGAACACCAAATGCTTTTGCAAGTTCATCAATTAACCCGGGGTTACGTACAGCAGCAGAGTTTATGGATATTTTATCGGCGCCTGCATTTAAAAGCGCGTCAGCATCAGCAATTTCTGTTATGCCGCCACCTATGGTAAACGGGATATTTATTTGCCGCGCCACCGCTTTAACCATCTCGACCATTGTTTTACGACGTTCGTGCGTAGCGGTAATATCTAAAAAGACCAGTTCATCTGCACCTTGCCGCGAATAATTCCAGGCAAGCTCAACCGGGTCGCCCGCGTCGCGCAAGTCAACAAAGTTTACGCCTTTTACTGTGCGGCCGTCTTTGACGTCAAGACAGGGGATAATTCTTTTGGAAAGCATGGGGATTTATGAGCCGTTAGACTTTGCAACAACGGCAATAATGAACTATATAGAAATGAGCGACTCCAAATTCCAGTTTTTTATATCGTCGATACTGATGTGCCCTTCGTAAATAGCTTTGCCAACTACGCATGATTCTACCTTAATATTATTGAGTTGTTCAATATCGTCCATGGTGCTAACACCGCCCGAAGCTATCAGCTTGATGAAAGGGGAGTGATCCAACAATTTTTCGTAAAGTTTGATGCCTGCGCCACCCAGTTTGCCATCTTTGCCAATATCGGTGCATAAA
>JABDCF010000138.1 GCA_013288235.1 Bacteroidota bacterium
CTCATCCTCCAGTACTGAACCCACCTTATTCACCAGGTACATCATTACCCGGTTCTTCGGTTCTTCATTGTGACGGATGTAATACGTGAAGCCATTGGCCAGTTTCCCGGTTCGCACCAAAGGATCTAAGGGCAGTGCCGCAGATCCCTTTTTGACCTGCTGGCAATCGCCATTTATAGAAAATAAGAAAAGCAACGCTATCAAAATTACATGGCGTATACAATAAAAGTTTTTTTTCATTTTGATTATTTTTGTGGGTCGCCGGCATTTTGCGGCTTGCTTATTTTTAAATTATTTAAGTAATTCCAGTATACCTTCATTTTCAATGATCATCATTCCATGCCTGTCACTTGAAATCCCCGGCTGCAACTTGTAGGTGTAAGCAGGTACAGTACCATTCATAATAGTGGGCAGATATAATAATTGAATGTTATCCTGCTCTTTCTTCAACACTTCTCCTGCTTCTATAATGTGCGTTGAAATTATGAACAGGCAATTCCGGTATTCACTAAAGGCGGCTGTTACGGCAAGTGTGGCATCGTATGCGTCTTTTACATTGGTGCCTTTAAACAGCTCATCAAATATGATCACCAGGTTTTTTTCTTCGCTTACTTCTTCGGCTACCTTTTTTACCCTTAATACTTCCGCATAAAAATGGCTGTAACCCATATTAAGGTTATCCGGAACATTGATAGAGCTATAGATACCTTCCCTTACCGAAAACTGCATTTCCTTCGCCGCCACCGGGAAACCCATATGGGCCAGGTAAACATTGATGCCAAAGGCTTTCATAAATGTTGATTTCCCTGCCATGTTGGCTCCCGTTAAAAAGATCATATTGCTTTCCTGCCTGAAGGATACGGGGTTGGCTACAGCTTTTTCAATACCCGGATGGCTTAATTCAAGGGCCTTGAAAAGGTTGGTTCTGGCAGGTAAGGCCCGGGCGTAGCTGAAGTTCTTTTCCTGCGCCAGCCCAGCTATCGCTATATACACGTCCAACTGGTAAAAGATGGCCATTACCGCAGTTAAGGCTGCCCGCATTGTATGCCTTAGCAGGTGGTCATATTTAGCTGTTTTTTGTAAGGATAATTGGCTGGTGCTGCTTTGCCCTGTTGTCAACCATTGCAGTTTGGGGTCATTCAGTATATTTTTTACTGTTAACAATTCATCGTAGAAAGGGTGATCATCGTCTTCAAATTTATTGATGAATATTCTGCAGTCGTCTAATACTGTTATGGTTTTCTGTAAACCGTTTTGTATATTTTGATATTCCTCATCCCTTACAAGAATGGCTAAAAGTTTCTTTTTTGTAAGACTAATAAACGCCGATGCGTAATTGTTACCACTATCGCCGTTAAGGTAATTCTCCATTGCACTGAACCGTTCATTGCTAAATGGGAAAATGATTTGTTTGCTTTGAAAGTATTGAAAAATGGCGCTGCGCCGGTTGATTGCTTCATGATCAACGAGTGGTGCCTGAAACATAGTGCCAAGCAGTTTTTCCCCTCCCGCTGTTTTAACTTTGTTAAACAGGTTGAAAATGGAATGCTGTTTATACTTACCCAGCATGTTCAGGTCTTCAAGCGTTTGTTTATCGGCTATAAAGCTCATATTGCTGTTACCCCCTTATTTTTATTTAACAGTTCCAGGATGCCTTCATTGTTGATAATGATCATCCCGTGCCGATCATCGGTTATACCGGTTTCCAGTGTATAAGTGTATTCCGGTTTTGTTCCGTTCATGCGGGTAGGCAGGTATTTAAAGCTGATATTGGCACATGCTTTCAATACCTCCCCTGCTTCAATGATATGCGTTGAGATTACAAATACACTGCTGCGCTTCCTGGCAAAGGCTGTGGTGATGGCTATCGTGGCCTCGTAGGCGTCTTTTACATTGGTGCCCCTGAACAGCTCATCAAATATCACGAAGATGTTTTTGCCTGCGCTCAGCTCTTTGGCTATCTTTTTTATCCGCAGCACTTCTGCATAAAAGTGGCTGGCCCCTATCCCCAGGTTATCCGGCAAATTGATTGTAGTATAGATACCATCCATTACCGAAAACTCCATCTCTTTTGCCGCTACCGGGAAGCCCATGTGCGCCAGGTACATCGCTATGCCCAGCGATTTCATGAACGTCGATTTGCCTGCCATATTCGCCCCTGTTAAAAAAACAACATTACTGTCAGGCGTGATGGTTAGGCTATTGCCTACCGCGTTCTTTAGTTGAGGATGATAAAAGCCTTCTATTTTAATAATACGGTCTTCTTTAGGCAGGGCTTTCGGAAATACGAGGCTACACGCTCCGGCTACTTTAGCTACCGTTATATAAACATCCAGCGCATAAATATACTGTAGTACCCGTTTAACCGTATCCCGGTAGCGGAACCGCAGCTGCGCATCGTATGCCGCCAGTTTCTCATGAGATAGCTTGTTTTTCGGATTTTCGCCTAACAGTAAACTAAACGGTTCGGCATTTAACAGCGTTTTGATACCCTGCGTTTCCCGGTCATTCTTTAGTGGGCTGCCTGTTAATAAAAGCGTGCTTCTTAGTAAGCCGTCCAACTGCTGTGTTATCCCAATCAGTGCGCTTACGCCATCAGTGATCATCTTATGGTCCGCATTGGCAGTTAACAACCCTGATAGTTTTTTCTCCAGCGAGGGCCTTTCCGCCGGAAGTTTGGTTCTTTCATCAGTATTTTCCAGGTACCGCTCTGCCCCGTCGAACAGTTCGGCGCTGAACGGGAAGGTGGCTTTTACTATCTTCAGATAGCTGATCTCGCCGCTCCGCTTATTGATAGCCTCCGTATCCGAGAGCGGATAACGGAACATTTCTTCCAGTAGCTTTGAACCGTTGAGCGTAGCCGTCCTGTTAAACAGGGAAAGGATCGAGTCCGTTCCCTGTTTGCCGTAAATATTCAAATCTTCCTGCGTTTGCTTGTCTGTCGTAAATAACATAGCTATTTTCTTTTACGGCGGATTAAAAAGATCGCGGCAAAAATTAAGATTAAGCCAGGCAATAGCCACACATACACTAACTTTAAAAACGCTACACGGTCTGTACTTACTGTTACCCGGTTGTCTTTGCCATCCGGACGGGAGGTATTTATAGGAAATTGACCGTAATCTAACCAATTGAATAAAGCGGTACTAAAATAAAAGTTAGCAGTTTTAGGCTCGTATCTTCTTAATTCCGCATTGCCCATAAAATCAGCATCGCCGCTTATAATGATGCGTTGCTGTTTACCATTTACTTGTCGCGTTAAGGCTAATGCAGTAGTAAAAGTATCCTTCGAATTATTTTTGTTTGGACGCGTTGAAGCGTATCCTTTTACTACCCCTTTTGCATCTGAATTCTGTGTATTTCCATTACCCATCCTCATAACACGAAAGCTTCCGCCTGAAGAAATCATTGGGTGCCCTCCGGCTAATTCCGCACTTGCGTCTTCTTTATTATTCACCATATCCAAATCAGGGTTACGCGCCATGGTATTTTGGGCGGCCCCGGCTTTGGTTACCAGCAATGGCTGTATGTTAAATCCACTGGTATCGTGATAAGATAAAGCTGATACCCCATTCATCGAAACAGGCAGGGTGTCTACAGAAGGTTTACCTAATATCGGGGATAAACTTATAGCAGTTTTTGTTAAATGAGGCAGTACCAAGGTTGGCGCATGGTCTTCGCTTTCCTGTTCCAGCATACCATTCATCAGTTGCACGCCTAATGTTTTCAGTAAGGGGTTAAGTAGCTGCTGCCTGCCCGGCTCACCGGCTATTAACAAGTTGCCCCCTTTATTAATATAGGCTTTAATTTTTTGGATAGCTGTTGCACTCAACTCGCTTTGCGGATCTGCCAGCACCAACGTGGTAATATTATCCGGAATATCCTGGGTGCTCAATGAAAGCGTATCTACATCGAAACCCTGGTTAATGAGCGCGTAGCGGAATGTTTTTTCAGATGTTACCGTTTTATATTCCCTATCGCCTTTTTTGCCGGTTCTGCGTTCGCCGTCACCGGTTACAAAAGCAATTTCAGGCATTTTAGCTTGTAGCAACCTTTTAAAAGCAGCCGAAACTTCAGATTCGCCCGGCCAGATAATCTGGTCATTGAAAACACGCAGGAAGGTGGATTTCCCTTTGTAGCTTAGTTTCATTACAAACCTGTTTAACTCAGGCTTCAAATCAATTTCTTTTTGTATTTGTTCCGGTGTTTCAAAATCAGACAAATTAAAACCAGATGCTTTAACTCTTTGTTCGGCTATTTCCTTCAACGTTTTGCCTTTGTATGAATTGAGCAGATCGAACCTTGAGGTTAAGGGTATATCGTAATAACTCACAAAATGAAAATCAATATCCGGTTTAAACCGCAAATAAGGTTCCCACCTGGCTAAATAATTGTTACGCTCTTCCGGTAACCCAAAAAAATGATAATCATCTAAAAAATTGCTGTATTCGGTAATTTCTAATTTATCACCTCCCAGTTGCTTTATAATCTGTTGTGCATTAGGGGCAAGTGTATTGTCCTGGTTAGCGGTGGTATCCCAGTAACCGATAAGGGCTGGACGGGAACTTATGTAACCGATAATAAGCGCTGAAATAACAATAGCCAGGTAGCGCCCCCCTGTGACGTACCACGCTTTTGTTTCGCGCCCCGATTGCAGTTTGTAAATAGTCAGGCCCAGAAAGATATACACAATAGCAATAAAATAAATCACATCGTTTGTAGATATCAGCCCTACAAGCATATGATGGGTTCGGCCTGTAAGCGATAAAAAATAGGTCAGGTCACGCACAAAGGCTATGCTTTGCCATAAGGTGCCTATATAAGTTAGTACCCCTATCATTACAAAGGTGCTTACTGCCGCAACTATCTGGTAGCTGGTAAGGCTTGACATAAAAAGGCCAATAGCCGAATAAGCGCATAACAGGAGATAAAAACCAAGACCAGCTGCCAAAAGCATTCCATAATCAGCCGATTTAATGTCAAAAACACCTGCCATCATAAAAATGCCTATCACCAATAAAAGTATCAAGCTATATACCATCATAGCCAGGTATTTACCGAAAACAATTTCTCTTATTTTAACCGGTGATGAATATAGCAGGCTGATAGTGCCGCCATTGATCTCCCGGCTGATGAGGCCCATGGTTAATAAGGGAATATACAAATACAGGTTCTGCATAATACCATTGAATAATCCAAATGAACTTGTAAAAAGCCTTGATGTTATTTGGGCCATATAGGACAACCCCACACCGCCCGTTTCCTGTGTGATAGCGTAGTTGTTTAATAAACTGGTATAGGTAAGCGCACATTCTACCATAAAAGCGATGGTTAAAAACCAGGCTATGGGCGAATAGAACAGGTTGCGAAGTTCTGCCTTTGCTATTTTTAAAATTAATTTCATTATAGGGAATAATTAGGATTGCGTTGATTTGGTAGATAGTTGTTTAAAGATCTCATCAAGGGCCGTTTTGTCAAGGCTGATCTCCCTTAATCGCCAGCCGTTTTGTACACTTGCTGCTACAAGCCGTTCCGTAATTTCCCGGTCACCGGTAAAATAAACGCGGGCTTGCCGTTCTGTTACGAAGTCTACTTTATCCACTCCGGGTATCTTTAATAGCTCCGTTGCTACCGGCGGGTTTTCCATTTGCATCAGCACACTATGCGGTTCCACATAATTATTAAAGGCATCCATCGTATCAGAAAAAACAATTCGTCCATCAGCAATCATTTTTATCTCTTTGCATAACATTTGCACTTCCGATAGAACATGGGAAGAGAAAATCACCGCGTGTTCTACGGCAATTTCTTTTATCAGTGTCCGTACCTCGGTAATTTGATTTGGATCTAAGCCATTGGTTGGCTCATCCATTACAACCAGCTTAGGTTTATGAATAATAGACTGGGCGATGCCTACCCGCTGGCGGTAACCGCCTGACAGGTTTTTGATAAGCCTGTTGCTGAAGTGCGAGATGCCGCAACGTTCTTTAGCTTCCCCCAGGGCTGATTTAATATCCCTGAACTCCATTTTTCGTAGCTCCGCCGTATAAATGAGGTATTCATCTACCGTAAGGTCCAGGTACAAAGGTGGGTTTTGGGGAAGGAAGCCTATTTGCCTTTTTGCCAGCTCTGGCTGCTCGCGGATATCTATTCCATTGATTAGTACACTGCCTTCTGTCTGGTTTAATACACCGCACATGATATTCATGGTGGTTGATTTGCCTGCCCCGTTGGAACCAAGCAAGCCTAAAATCCCGGTCCTGTTTATTTCCAGGTCAATGTCCCGTATCGCCCAACTACTGCTGTACCGGTGAGATAAATTTTTTATACTTAATATAGGATGTTCCATCATTGGTTTTTGAAATAAGAATCACTATCCGGGATATAATCATATCCCGGAAGTGATTATTTGTATTGCTATCAGAATATATTATTAATTAATAACCTGGATTTTGTATCAGTAAATTGTCTAACTGAATTTGCGTCTGTGGTAAGGGATATAACTCAGCATTAGCACTGAACCCCGTCTTTTCTGCGCCAAGCACTGCTGCTGCTGTTCCGGTCCTTTTTAGGTCATACCAGCGGTTGCCCCATTCGCAAAAAAGCTCTACCCTACGCTCGCGCATAACAGCATTTAAAACAGTGGTTTGGGAAGCTCCATCAGCCGGGTTAGGTGATAGTCCGGCCCTTTGGCGGATGGCATTTATATCAGCCAAAGCCTGGGTAAGGTTACTCAAATGTGCCGCGGCTTCAGCACGGATCAGGTATAGCTCACCTAATCTCAAAATCATTTGATCTTCAACCGGGGTTGCGGTAGGACTTATATTTTTATATTTACTTGGATAATAAAGCGTCTGATTTTGTACAGATGTTGAGCCTATCCAATTTTGCAGGCGTTGGTCGCCGGTCTCGAATGCATTTAACAAAAACGGTGTTACCTGGTAGTTAGGAGTAGCTCCGGCATATTGAGGTTCGAAATTTGCCGCATCTGTATATACATTGTACAGAGCATTTGCCGGCAATTGCCATATAGCCTCCACGCTACCGTCCAGGAACACGTTATTGAGGTTAGGTTCCAGGTTATAACCACCTAAGCGGATAACCGAATCAGCTTCATTATAAGCATTTTGCCAGTTACCCTGGTATAAATTAACTTTTGCAAGCAACGCTACGGCTGTATAAAGATTGGGACGAAGATGCCCCGCTGATGGATACGTTGCTGTTAATTTTTTTCTGGCATCGTTAAGGTCGGCCTTTACCTGGGCATATATGGCGGTAGCCGGGGACCTTGGTAAACGGTCTGTCGCAGCATAAGTTGTTGTGGTTACCAGTGGTACACCGCTAAACAAATTAACCATGTTGAAATAATACAAGGCACGTACCACTTCCATCTCTCCCGTAATTTGTTTTTGGAATGAGGTAGACAAACCATTGTTGTTGGTAATACCACTCAATACCGCATTTACTTCGTAAATACTTTGATAGGGATATCCCCACAGATTGGTGACTTCATTGTTTAACGGAGTTAAATTATAACTGTAAAATTGCTGAACGTCGTTTGAGATAATGGGTGACAATTCGTCAGCAGAAAGTCCGGCGCAATAAGTCAGACTTCCATCGCTATAGGCAAAACCACTCCCTGGATCATAAGTATAAACGCCGGCAACAGCGGACATAGTTGTTGCACTATCAGCAAATTGTTCCTGTTGGGTAATTGAAGAAGGCGGGTTTTGGGGAATCACGAGTAATTTTTTACAAGATGAAATTGACCCGGCAATTAAAACAACACCTAACGCTAATTTATTTATATTAAAAAACATCTTTTTCATAACCATTTTTACTTAAAATTTAAGATTTAAACCAAATGCCAGGATACGCTGTATCGGAAAAGAAGTAAATGAACCTGGCAATTCCGGATCACCAACCTTATAGTCGGTGAACGTGAGGAGGTTTTGGCCGTTCATAAACACGCTTCCCCCTTTTATATGTATCTTTTTAAGAAAGACATCGGGTAGTTGGTAAGACAATGAAACAGTTTTCACGCGCAGGTAGGTATCATCGCTGTAAACGCCGCTTGACTGGTCAAATTTAATGGCAGAAGGGTATATTGCAGCGGAACTCTGGCTACTTGCCAGCCGCTGTAACTGGGCAACATCTCCGGGCGCTTTCCAATAATTACCAAGTACTGCCGTAGGTTGATTATACTCTGTTCCAAGTTGGTTAGAGCTGTATATTTCAGCGAGGTAGTCTGGTGCGTTCTGGCTGGAAAATTGACAAAAAATATAAAGACTGAACTGTTTATAGCTGAAATTATTCCCGAGACCCCCCATGTATTTCACCTCCTGGTTGGCAATAGGAACTTCGTCGCCGCCGATTGAAGCCGGCCCATAAGCGGGATTAGAGGTAACTGTTCCGTTTTTTGTATAAAACTCAAAAAGTCCGGTCGTAGGATTTACGTCCTTGTACTTGTAACCGTAAACGATAGAGGTCGGCTGCCCAATAACATACTGGCTGCTGTAAGAAGAATTTGCCAGGTCTGGAAACGAGATCAATTTATTGCGGTTAAAAGTCAAATTAAAGTTGGTTTTCCACGAAAAATATTTGGTTTTAATGTTAGTTGAGTTGATGGAAAATTCAAAACCCTGGTTCTGAACAGTAGCATCTAAATTGCCAAGTACTGATGAAAGACCCGATTGTATGGGCAATGGATAATTTACTAACTGGTTACTTTCACGGTCCCTGTAGTAAGTAGCATTAAATAAAAGGCGGTTATTAAAAAGCCCAAGGTCTAACGCTATGTTCAAAGATTTTTTTAGCGCCCAGCTATAATCAGGATTGTAAAGGTTATAAGGAGAAGTTGGTACGATGCCCTGGAAAGCAGGAAAAAAGGGAATAATTTTGTATAAAGAATTGTATTGGTATGCCTGGATACCGTCGGACCCTGAAGTTCCATAACTACCTGACAATTTACCATAACTCAATATAGACGGAGATTTTTTAAAAATTTTCTCCTCCGTAAATATCCAACCGGCCAACACCACCAAAATTACCAAATTGTTGACCGGGGCCAAAATTGCTCGAGCCGTCCCGCCTGCCTGTCAGATCAAGGATGAACTCACTATCATAAATATAATTTAGGCGGGCAAAACCCGCACTATATTTATAAATATTGGAATTATCCATAGCGGATAGTGTTGTAGCACCGTTAATCGATCCGAGAAGGTTATCATTTGAATACCCGCTCCCCTCCATGTAGTTTGAATAGTTTGTATTCTTTTTATAGGTTGAACCTACCAGCGCGCTGAAAACTCCTTTGCCAAAAGTTTTGTTGTATTTAATTTGTGGCTCTATGTTGAGTGTTTGATAGGTATTATTAGCAAAGGTTGAAGTAGCGATAACATTATATCCTGCCGGATTTTGTGCCGAAGTCGGATTAATAGAATTTTCACTGGTAGTGTTACGGTTATAACCCACATCAGCCCCTATGGTTAACCCGTCCACTATTTTATAGGAGATATGAAATGCGGCATTAAAATTATAATTCTGCAAAGTGGTAGGCTGCTGCAGTCCGCTATAAAATTGATCTTGGGTTAAATCCACCCCCCGGTAGTTCCAAATTAAACCACCGGATGGACTTAATAAACCAGGCAGATTCGGAGGCAAAACTATATCCTGGCCGCCCCCATATCCTGCGGAATTATTTTGGTCATAACCAAAATCAGTGGTCATATCTACGGTAAGTCGTTTATCTGTGGAGAGATGGTGAATGTTGCTATGAAATGTAAATCGCTGGTCGGCAAAATCACCGGGATAATTATAGGTTGATTTGTCATAACCGGCTGACATAATAAAAGTATTATTAACTGTGCCGCCTGAAAGGCTACCATGCACATCGGTATTATTGGTGGTTTTGCCATCAATAATCTTTTCCCAGTTGGTGTACCTGTTCTGATCAAAAATGGTAAGGTCGGGAGCGTAAGCGAGATAATTATTCGGATCGTTGCCCGGCGTTAGGCCATCGGCAGTATAAGCATCTTTTCTCAATTGCAGGTATTGCTGCGTATTTAACAATTGGACTGGATCGGCAGCCGAATTAAAGCTTGTATTCACGTTCAGATCAAAATGAGTGGCCCCTGGATTTCCTTTCTTAGTGGTAATAATAATCACACCGTTAGACCCTTGTGTACCATAAATAGAAGTTGCATCGGCATCTTTAAGAATGGTGATGCTCTCAATGTCAGCCGGGTTAATGTTATTAAAAGGGCTGAAACCTCCCCCGGGTTGGATATTCCCCCCTGTGTAAGTTTGTGTA
>JABDCF010000139.1:0-553 GCA_013288235.1 Bacteroidota bacterium
CGAGTGAGATCATAACAGAAATAAATAGAATATCACGAGAAGAAAAGCGGGAGCAGTTACGCATGTCCGCTGACAAACTTTATAATGATTATATGAATGATCCCGAACTAACTGCTTTTACAATACTTGATCAGGAAGATTTTGTGCTTTCTATAAAAATCAAATAGAAAGAATATGAACAATAGTAAACCCCTTTCGCCTTTTACCTTTCGTCTTTCACCTAAATTCCGTTTTTTGCTTTTAGCTTTCTGCTTTCTGCTTTCACCTATCTTAACAAGGGCTGCTTCCATATTGATTCCCATGGACGAGGAGCAAAAAGACCACTTAAAATCATATGGTATTGCTTTCTGGACGTTAAAAAATGGGCAGGAAGTTGATTGGCTGCTTAACTATCGTGGCGGCAGCTTTATGATGCAATACCAGCAAAAAATTGAAGATGAGTGTAAGATACGCGGCGTGAGCTATGAAGTTTGTCAGCGGACATGCGTAACTGCTCCCGCTTTTCTTCTCGTGATATTCTATTTATTTCTGTTATGATCTCACTCGCTCCCAT
>JABDCF010000139.1:563-10227 GCA_013288235.1 Bacteroidota bacterium
GATATTGCGCGAAGTAAGCGACCCATCGGTTAATATGGACGTAGTAAAGCTGGAAAAAGCGCCCAAAATGGCCGTTTATTCGCCGAAAAATAAATTGCCATGGGACGATGCCGTTACCCTGGTTTTAAAATACGCCGAGATACCCTATGATGTGGTATATGATGAAGAAGTAATTAACGGTGAACTGCCTAAATACGATTGGCTGCACCTGCACCACGAGGATTTCACAGGCCAGTATAGCAAGTTTTACGGCGCTTTCAGGTATGCCGAGTGGTATAATGATGATGTGAAGATACAAGAGGCCACGGCGCATAAGCTGGGCTTTAAAAAGGTATCGCAAATGAAGCTAGCTGTTGCGGAACGGATACGTGATTTTTGTGCAGGCGGCGGTTTCCTGTTCGCGATGTGCTCGGGTACCGACACTTTTGATATTGCCCTGGCCTCGGCCAATACGGATATATGTGAATCTATGTTCGATGGTGATGCTGCCGACCCTGATGCGCAATCGAAACTTGATTTTAGCCAAACGTTCGCTTTTCAGAATTTTACACTGGATATGAACCCGATGTCGCACCAGTTTAGCAATATCGATGTTACTGCAACCCGGCAGGTGGAGCGTACGCGGGATTTCTTTACCTTGTTTGATTTCTCCGCAAAATGGGATGTGGTGCCAAGCATGCTAACACAAGACCATGATAAAGTGATTAAAGGCTTTATGGGCCTTACCACAGCCTTCAACGAAAAGCTGCTTAAACCCGGTGTTACCATTATGGGCGAAATGAAAAGCAATAACGAAGCCCGCTACATACATGGCGAATACGGCAAAGGCCAATGGACATTCTACGGCGGTCACGATCCTGAAGATTACCAGCATATAGTTGGCGATCCGCCAACCGATCTGAAACTACACCCCAATTCACCCGGCTACAGGCTTATTTTAAACAATGTGCTTTTCCCGGCAGCAAGGAAGAAAAAACAGAAAACCTGATTTCGGATTTTTCGCTATTGTTTGTTTTTTTAAGGTGCTCAAGACAGCTACGCCGTTTCGGATGTTCGATTTCGGATTTACCATTGGGTGTGCATTTTTGGCTAAAGAAATGCGAAACTTTTTAACGTTTTTTACCCCTCTTTGTGGCTTGCCACAGAGGGAATGGTCGAGCGAAGCAACGACCGGGTGAGTAAACTCTGCGAGCGGCATTGACGCAAATGCATTAGCACAAATGCCTGGCGCATAGTTGACTCACCCCCGACTACGCTTCGCTGGTCGCCCCTCTCTTCGCCTGCGGCGGAAAGAGGGGGAGGAAATAATTTGCAGTGAGCAGCAGCTAAAAAGCAACAAACATTTTACCATTCCATATAATTACTGTCCGGTTTAATTTTAGCATTTTTGAGATAAGGCCTGGCGGGATAATTTAACGGGCTTGTGATGTAATGACGGCCATGAAACATCTGCTAAAATACCTTTTACCTTTCGCCTTTTACCTTTTACCTCTCTTAACCAGGGCGGCCTCCATACTTATACCTATGGATGATGCCCAAAAAGATCATCTAAAATCGTACGGCATTGCTTTTTGGGTACTAAAAAATGGCGGGACAGTGGACTGGCTGCTCAATTATCGCGGTGGCAGCTTCATGACAGCATATGAAAAAAAGACAGAGGATGAATGTAATATACGCGGCGTCAGCTACGAAGTGATTGCCGATGCCGAAGTAAGCAATATACTGGTACAGATAAACGATCCCTCGGTAAACATGGATGTGGTTAAGCTGGAAAAAGCGCCCAGGATAGCCGTTTACGCCTCCAAAGACAGGGCTATCGACCGTGATGATGCAGTTATCCTGGTATTGCAATATGCCGAAATACCTTTTGACATTATTTACGATGAAGAGATCTTAAAAAACCAACTGTACAAATATGACTGGCTGCACTTGCACCACGAGGATTTTACAGGGCAGTACAGCAAAAGCTATAGGAAATACAAAAGCCAGCTGCTATTTATAGAAGAGAAAAAAAACCAGGAAATTACTGCGCAAAACTTTGGATTTAAAAAGGTTTCGAAAATGAAACTGGCCGTTGCACAGCATATCCGCGAGTATTGCGCAAATGGTGGGTTCTTATTTGCCATGTGCTCGGGCGCGGATAGTTTTGATATTGCGCTGGCTGCCTGCAATACTGATATATGCGCATCTGTTTACGACGGTGATCCTGCCGACCCCAGGGCGCAATCAAAACTTGATTTTAGCCAAACGCTTGCTTTTCAAAATTTCAATGTGGATACTGATCCGTTTTCGCGCCAGTTTAGCGATATTGATGTTACCCATACCCGGGAGGTTAAGCACAAGGACGATTTTTTTACGCTGTTTGATTTTTCGGCAAAATGGGACGTTGTACCCAGCATGCTTACGCAAGACCATGACCGCGTAATAAAAGGCTTTAAAGGCCTGGCAACTGCTTTTAATAAAGATAAACTAAAACCTGGCGTCACCATTATGGGCGAGCTGAAAAGCGCCAACGAAGCTCGTTACATACATGGTGAATACGGCAAAGGCCAATGGACATTTTACGGTGGTCATGACCCGGAAGATTATACGCACAACAACGGTGAGCCACCGACTGATCTTTCACTGCACCCCAACTCGCCCGGATATAGACTTATATTAAATAATGTGCTGTTCCCGGCAGCGAAGAGGAAGAAGCTGAAAACGTGATTTCAGTTTGCAGTTTTTAGTGAGCAGTTCGCAGTGTTTTATGATAAGATATTTGCTAAACTGCCCAGAACAACCTGCTGACTGCCAACTCAATTATAAAATGACCACGATACCCCGAATTTAAGCAGGTGGTCCATTTGCGGGTAGCGGTTTACGGTATAAAAGCCGGGGCTAAACAGGCCCTGGTTGGCGTAATCGTACATCACAAAAAGATTGGTATGCTGCAATGTGGCTTTTAAAAATACTGTAGCAATTGGGTATGATGAAAAAGTAACATTTTGCCCGTTATAAAACTGGCCGAGGCCTACTGCATACGATGGTGCTACGTATTCGCTATTGTAGCGTACGTCAACCCCGATGTTGGCATATAGCACATTAAATAAAAATGTTTTATAGTAAAGGCTGCTGTAATTATAAAACTGGGGGGTACGCAGGGTAGATTGGTAATCGGTTTTTTGATACACCAGGTAATCATCAAAATGCCACCTTTTCCAGGCGAAAGTTTTACCCAAACTTACTTTAAGCAAATTAATATCCGAAGTTACTTGCATTGGTTGCGCATCAATACCGCCCGGCTGGGATGCGAAATACAAATAATCACCTATCAAAAAGTATTCGGCCTTCAGGTCTACCTTCAGAGCATCATTTATATAGTTGAAGGAAACGCTGTTGGTTTTTTGGTTATTAAATTTATCATGAAAAATAAAATGGTTTGATGTCCAGTCGGTGTAAGCCAATGGGGGGGATGTGCTTTGCGAATAGCCTTCAAACACTATGCGCCCGGCTTTTTTTCCACCGGCAAGCGTCACTTTTGCGTCATACAAAAAATTGCCTGCATCACGCCCCTCTGCTATCTGCTGAAAATCGCCGTCGAGGCCTATCCTGTCGCTGAAGCGGTAACTGAACCTGGCTTTCAACGTAATATCCTGGAATGAGGCGCCCTGTACATTTTTGGGCTGGACAACCTTGGTGCCGTATTGATTTAATACAGTGTCAGCAACATACTGGCTGTACTGGTAGTAATCCTGCGAAAGGGCGAGGTCGAGCTTTACCTCGTTCTTAATAAATTTTGCATCTTTATTCCGCAGGTAAAAGCTATATGAAAACTCATTCTGCAGATGGGTGACCGTGAGCGAGTCCCTCGAATAATTATTGGCGTAATAATAATCAGGAAATACGTTATAAGTGTCGGGGTCGTTCTGTATAAAATTGTATTTGCTGGTTTTATAATTAAGCGTGTATGATACGCGTTGTGTGGGCAATATATTCGTGGTGGTACCGCCCACTTTTTTAGCGCTATCGATGCGCCCGATATAGTAAAACTGTTTTAAATATAATCCGCCGGTTTTCCAGTTCTCGTAAGTGTTAGGCAATCGTACAAGTTCAGTAGTTTTATCGATGGAACCCGTGACATAAATAGAATCGTTTAGTATCGATCCTGTTTGCGGGTCTTTTAAATCATTATATATCAGATTGCCTAATAGGTTATACCTTTTGTTTTTCGATTCGTACCAGGCGTAAACAGCGGCATTTGTATGACTCACATTTTGCTCC
This sequence comes from Bacteroidota bacterium, assembly GCA_013288235.1. Lineage (GTDB taxonomy): Bacteria > Bacteroidota > Bacteroidia > Sphingobacteriales > Sphingobacteriaceae > Mucilaginibacter. Next base: position 4,827 of record JABDCF010000139.1, read on the forward strand.
AAAACCTCGTTATTACTGTAAAACCCCTGCGAGCCAATAAAATTTAAATTAAACCCAACGTTAAGCTGTTTGTTTATATTTTGGGTGTGCATTATCTTAAATATCTGCTCTTTCAAGCCGCCTGATATAAAGTAAAGCTGCGTTAATGGCACCCGTGCCCGGTAGTAGTTTATATCCTGCGGGTTTAGTAAATATGCATCCAGTGTATGCAGCCCGTCATCAAACCCGATGGTCTTTGAAGGCTCGTACAACAGGCTCCTTTCATCGGTGCCGGTATTTCCCAAACTTATTTTTGGATGACGGGGTTGCAGCAGCGGGCTATAATTTTCGAAATTAAAAAGGCCGGTATCCAGCGGGAATAACTGTGTGCTATCTTTTAACAGCCTTTCGTTGGTTACCCTGATAAATTTTGAGCTGAAAACAACCGTATCTTTTTTCTTATCCACTTTTTTACGCAACGAATCTAATTGCTGGTCGGCGGTATAAACTTTTGTTGTGGTGGTATCGCGCAGGTTTGGCCGTTGGCCCGGGGTGTTGGGATAATTGGGGTTATTAGGATAATTAGGATTTGTTTGCTGTGCAAAAGCAGTTTGCCCAAGTACGCAAATCAATAATAACAGGATATATTTCAACTTATCTGGCATTAAAAACCGGCTATCAATTCTTTAAGTATCAATGTCATCTGAGGTTCAGCTTTATAGGCCACCGCCAATATTTCTTCAACTGATACCGGCTCCAATGTTTCATTGAAACCTTCATCCGTCAATACGGATATGGCAAAAACTGGCAAACCCATATGATTGGCCACTATCACTTCGGGCACCGTACTCATCCCAACGGCATCGCCTCCAATTATCCGCAAATATTTATACTCGGCCAAAGTTTCCAGGTTAGGGCCGGTTACAGCAACATAAACTCCCTTGTGGCATATTATATTGTTTGCCGATGCTATCTCCAGTGCTTTATTGATCAAATCGCGTTTATAAGGCTGACTCATATCGGGAAAACGGGGGCCCAATTCTTCTTCATTCCTGCCAACAAGCGGGTTATGGTGCTGTAAATTGATATGATCTGCAATAACCATCAAATCGCCCTTTTTAAAAGCGGGGTTTAACGAGCCGCTGGCATTTGATACAAACAGGGTTTTTATGCCCAGCATTTTCATTACCCGCACCGGGAAAGTGATCTGCTGCATGGTATAGCCTTCGTAATAATGCAAACGCCCCTGCATGGCAACAACCTTTACCCCGTTAAGTTTGCCAAAGATGAGTTTGCCCGAGTGAAACTCGAGCGTTGAAATTGGAAAATCAGGGATGTTGGAGTACATTAGTTGCTTTTCAACTTCAATTTCGGTAACCAGGCCACCCAGTCCTGTGCCTAATATAATGCCCGCTTCGGGTGCAAAATCGCCGATGCGGCTTTTAATGTAGGCTGTTGTATGTTGTATGCTCTCTAACATAATCAATAATTAGTTGGTCGAACTGTTGGCCGCCGTCGTTTAAAAATTTAACCCTTATCGGGACTACAAAAACAGGCAAATTACCCGTGCCTGATAAGGTTGATTTAAACCACGATCCTTCTAAACGCTGCGCATCCTTTTCTGTTGTAATGATTATTTTTTTTTGTGAGGCACAGTTCTCAAATTCAGCGGCAAGTTTAGTGATATTTTTTAAGGTAAACGGATGATGATCTGGATAATTGTGATGAATGATATGCGATGTAAAACCTTTTAAATATTGCAGCAATGGTTTTGCATTGGCAATGCCGGTTAATAAAAAAACGGTTGTATCGCTGTCTATCTCTAAGTCTGTTGACTTGCCGTCGATATCCTGCAAATGCTGATATTCAATTGAAGTAAAAAATAAAGACTGATAGGGCAGGGGCCCAACTTCGGAGGCCACTTCAGTCATTTCATCCATGGTAAGCCGCGCCGGGCATTTGGATACGATAACTATTTGCGCCCGCCAACGCCCGTTGAAAGGCTCACGCATATTCCCTGCGGGCAGCAATAAATGCGGTTCGTCAACACGATTATAATCAAATAATAAAATACTCAGGCCAGGTTCAACGGCTCTGTGCTGGTAAGCATCATCCAATAAAACAAGGTCATGATCTGGCAGTAATTGTCTTAAGCCCTCAACCCTCTTTTCACAAACCGCAACAGTAATATCGGGAAATTTATGTTTGAACTGGGCAGGTTCGTCGCCGAAGTTAGTGGCAGTGGCAGTAGCAGTAGGTGGAGGGTATTGGGCAGGGGGCTGTAAACTGGTATCTTCTTTTCTTGATTCTTGATTCTCTTGTCTTGGCTCTTGATTCTTGACTCTTGATTCTCCGCTTGCAACCAGGTAGCCTTTTGTTTTCCGCCCATAACCCCGGCTTAATGTGGCCAACTTATAGTTATCTTTTAATAGCCTGATAAGGTACTCCGTCATCGGGCTTTTGCCGGCGCCGCCAACATCAAGGTTGCCTACGGATATAACGGGCTTTGTAAATTTATAGCTTTTAAAAAAGCCTGAATCATAACACCAGTTACGCATAATAACCACCAGCCCATAAAGCAGTGAAAACGGGAATAAAAGCCAGCGCAGGTATTTCATTGTTGGGGGTAAAGATAGGAAAAGGGATTTATTGAGGAATGCGGGTTACCCCTATAAGTAAAGGTTTATATCAAGTCAATTCCCGGAATAAATTGAAAATGTTTTTTATTCAGCGTATAAAGCGGAAGATGATAATATAATGCAGTGGCGGCAATGAGTGTATCGGGTATATCCGGCCTGTGGCTTAAGGTAAATTTCCTGAAAAGATCGATGAAGATATCTGTTATCTCTGTATTTATGGAAATGTGTACGTACTTACTTAGGTCAATTTCAATTCTTTTAAGGTCATCTTTGTTTTTTGCCCCAATCATAAATTCAGCAACTGTAATACTGCTAATATAAAAAACATCGGATTTTATACCTTGGACTTCCTCCTTTACAACAAGGTTCCCTCTGTAAAGTTCAATAAGAATGTTGGTGTCAAAAATTACCATTTTGATGGCCACGCTTTAGCTCTGATCTCATCAATAGATGGAAAATCGGGGTTTGCGCCAAAATTTTCAAACAACTCATTTACATGGGTTTTTTTACCCGGGGGAGGGATAGGGTGTTCGCCTTTAGCGGAATTAGATAATTCCACTACCGTGACCTCTACCTTTTTGCCAAAAAAATGTTCCGGCATCTCAATAGTATGGTTGTGTTTGTTGGGAACAAAAATTTGTTTATACATATCCTTTTTATTTAGGGAACGTCAACAAATATACAAATTGATAAACTAATACTCAAGCGGGGGTACAGTTATTAGAATGCCGATTTTTCTCTGAACCCAACCTAAGCGACCTGTCCACTTGTAATATACTTCGCGCTAACCATCAGTAATAAAGATCTATCGGCCCTCGCAGCCTCAAAATTTTCTTTTAGTAATTGGCTAACCGTTTCATTCTTTAATTTGACTGCTGCTATTTGCAATACCTGGAAGGAAGTCATCTCCACGCTTTCTATATTTTGCATGTAAAAAAGGATGGACATATCGCGAAGTTCGGGGTCGTTGCTTTGTTGTTTAACCGCACTAAAGGCATCTTCCACCAGGCCCGACAGCCCTTTGTGGGTTTCAATGGTAACCTCGGTATTAAATATGGCGTATATTTCACGCATCCTGGCAATTTGCTTTTTAACCTCTTCGGTTGTTTCGGCAATTGCCTGTTGAAGGTCGTTGAAATGGGCCAGGCCCTCTATTTCCGGTAGTCGTTTAACCAAATGGAGTTTGGCAAAGTAAATGCGGTTTAAGTGGGTGATGAAAAACTTTCTTAGCTTTTCGGGCCCCAAATTGACGGTGTTTGAAGTCATGATCTCTGTTTTTAACCTAACATATTAAGCGGCTAAAAGTTCATTGACTTTATTTATTAATTGAGAAACTTTAAAAGGCTTGCTAATATAAGCGTTTGCCCCGCATTGATCGCTTATCTCTTTAATATTATCTTCGGAAGACAGCATGATAACCGGCAAATGGCTGGTCCCGGGCCGGGATTTTATCTTTGCGCAAATCTCCCCGCCATTAGTAGATGAACTTTTAAGCCTGATATCAAGTAATACCAGGTCAGGGTTGATCTCTTGTATATGTTCCGGTTCCCGCCCTGTTTCTGATAAAATTACCTCATATCCCTCTTGTTTAAAGATGATATCTAAAATTTCCAGAATATCAGGATCGTCATCTATTACGAGAATTTTTTTTGGCATACCAGTCCACGCATTTTTTGAGGATGATTTATTAATTGGGAGAAAACAAATATAATGGTTTTGGCAACAAGCTAAAATTTAAATATTTGTTTTTGACAGTGTGCGCTCATTTTATAAATAAGTTACTTTATTATCTCGGCTACAGGCAGTAGCTTTTCATCAATTTTGCCGTCTGCAACCGAAACATAATAGGTATTACTCTTATTGTCAATAGCTACCGAGCGAATGTATTTTTCATTTTCAAAAACTATCCCGGCCAGGTCATCAATTGCGTACCCGGCATTTAAATTTCCTTTTAAAATATTATCAAAATAAAGCGGCTTACGCATAGGCTCGCTATGATAATGCGGGCAATGACTGGTTTGGATAAATCCTAAACCCCGCACAATAGATAAATCTTTCGGTCTTGAGTCAGTGGTGCCGCCCTGGAACCAGCATAACGAGCCGGCGCTGCCGCCGGCAAGAATAATCCCCTTATTATAGGCTTTTCTCAATATGGTATCAATGCCCTGGGCTTTCCATATGGCCATCATATTAAGTGTATTGCCGCCGCCTACAACTATGGCATCCATCCCCATGAGGTTTTCATCAAACGTTTTTGGCTCGGTGTACGAGGCCACAAATGCCATTTGAACATAAGGTCTCATCGGCAAATCTTCGCAGGCTTTATACCAGGCTACAATGCCATTTGCATTGTCGGCCGATGCCGTTGGCAAAAAACATATTTTTGGGTTGTCCTTTTTTGTCAGTGCTATAATGTAACGCATAAAAGGCTTGGTAAACTGGCCGCCGTATGCGAAAATGGTACGGGCAGGTTGACCGTTGGCGTTTACCTGGGCATTGGTGGCAATAAAAGCAGTTAATAAAAGGACCATAAAGCAAATTCTTTTCATAACGATAATTGGTAACAAGGGGTAAAGATATATAAAAACACTTATTTCAAAATGGCCAGCTTTTGATTACGTAATCGTTTTAACCCATACCAGGCGTAGTCACCGGATAGCGATGGGTTTGAAAACCCATCGCTATGGAGATATAAATTTAAAAGTGATCCTCGATGATTGCCCAGTGTAAGGAAAAGTTTTGCCCGAATATCTTTCTTCCGGACTTTACCGACTTTCGGTCTT
>JABDCF010000140.1 GCA_013288235.1 Bacteroidota bacterium
TACATCTTCGAGGGTTATTTTTCCCCGGCGCGAAACTGCTATAACTTCGGGATCGTCCCGGTGTTTATCTATCATATTCTGCGGGGTATCAATTGCTATTACTTTGCCATGGTCGATGATAGCAATACGGTCACAAACAGATTCGGCTTCTTCCATCGAGTGGGTGGTAAGTAAAACGGCATGGCCTTTTTCGCGGATAGCTTCAATACGTTCCCAAAGCTGCCTGCGCGACTGCGGGTCGAGCCCTGTTGTCGGCTCATCCAAAAGCACGAGTTTTGGGTTGTGTATGGTGGCAATAACCAGCGATACCCTTTGCTGCTGCCCGCCCGAAAGCTGCCCGAATTTTTTGAAAGCCTGGTCTTCCAGGTTAATATCCCGCAAAAGGGCTAAAACCTGCTCTTTGGATAATTTCAGGCCGTAGATGCCGCCGTAAAGTTGCAGTACTTCTATTACATGCAGTTCGGGCTGAAAGCTTGTAGACTGTAACTGTACTCCGAGCGATGCGCGTGCATGTAACGGCTTTTCAGCGGCATTATTTCCATCGACAATGATAGTGCCCGATTGCGGCTTTAAAAGGCCTTCTACGGCGCTAAGGGTACTTGTTTTACCTGCGCCATTCGGTCCAAGCAACCCGAATATCTCCCCTTTAAGTACATTAAACGAAACGTTTTGCACCGCGTGAAATTTGCCGTAATCTACATTCAGCCCCTCTACAGTTAAAATATTAGCTTCCTGCTGGTTCATTAATTTTGGTTTTTTTGTTTGACTGAACTTGCGTTAAGGTGTTTTAACGTGAGTTGGTTTTGATAAATCGATATTATGCTAAACGCCGCAAATAATGCGTTGAATATAGGTTGTAATCTCCGCTTTGGCAAGTAGTCTGTCAACAACCGGTCGGTTTAGCCTTCTGTGCTCTCATTTTTTTCTTCTTCCCTTTCAACGGTAATGGTGCATTCGCCAATTAACGCAGCTAACGCGCCTACTGCTGCCATTACTGGTAATAATAATGCGCCAACTACCCCAATGGTTAACGGGAAACTCATTATCTCTTTACCTGCTTTATCGATAATAGTGATCTTCCTTACGTTGCCTTCGGCTATCAGTTCTTTTACTTTTTTTAGCAGTGCTTCCCCGTTAACAGAGAATGATTCTTTTGTGAACATATCCGTAAATTTTAATAAAAGTTATAATAACTGTTAATTAAACTTAAGATGGTATAATGTGGGGTTAGTTACAACGATTTTTATTTTTTAAGGGCGGATTGTATTTATTACAAGTTGGTGCTATTTGTTTAATTTAAAGCCGTTTACTATGCTATCCAACTTGTCCCAAACCGGGTGGTTACACGCCTGCGGTGAAATTTCAACCAGTAAAGCGGATTGATGGCTGGCAGCATAATTCCGGACATGTATGCGGGCGTTAAAATTTATTTGCAGGCCCGTTAAGAAATTAAGCGTAGTGATCTTGCCTTCATAAGTCTCCGTATTATTGGTGGCGGCGGCCACTTTATTGAATTGTACATTCGTAAATCCGCCAGGGGGGGTGAAGGTTTTGTTTTTTGATTGCAGCTTAACGCCATTTGATTGGAAGGAATGTTTTATCCCTGGTAAATTTAAACGCTTAAGTTCTTCCAATTTTGTAAATTTGAATGGGATTGAAGAAATAACCAATTTACATGAAATCAACTTCTATAGTCGACCGCCTGCTAAAAAATATGGGCAACATGCATGAATTAGGGCGTCAGCGTGCTTTTGAGTTAGGAAATCCATTTTATGCCCAATTTAAAGAAGATGGAGAATATTGGCGAAAAGAAATGCCCACAGGTGAAAAATACCTGGTAACCATTGAGGTCATTATGAATGAGCATGATATGCCCGTAGAGATCAGGGATACTATTATTAAAAAACTGGAAGATTAATGGACAAGCCCGAACTGGTTTTAATAGCCGGTTGTAATGCGGCGGGTAAATCAACTTTTATCCGCACACGCCTTAACGAACTGGAAAGGTTTGAGGTTTTTATGACCGATGTTTACAAAGGCCGTACAAAAGAACTTGTAAAAAAAGCTATTATTCAAGGAAAGAATGCTTTGATTGAAACTGTTTTTAACGATGCCTCATTCAAAGACCTTGTTGATCAGGCAAGAAATGCAGGTTACCAAACTTCATTGATCGTTTTGTTTTTAGACAATCCCCAGCAATCAATTAACAGAGTAGCATCAAGGTCGATACAGCAGAGTGGAATAATCATATCCGGAGGTAATATTAAAATCAATTTTAACGAGAGCTTTAAAAATATAGCAAGCTACTTTTTTTATTTTGACAGATCGGATTTTATATACACCGGGGCCGGGGGCATAAATGAATTGATTATGAGTTTCCAAAAAGGCGAACTGTTGGCCTATCATTCCAATGATTTAATTTATCCTCAAAAGTTTGCTGCTTACGGCTTTCAAAATGAGAGACTGAGTGAAGATGCTTTCGGGATAATTACTATAAACAGGGATTTTAAAAACAAATCGAGAGCTTCGACTGAACCGATTATCAAATTCTAACAATGACAAGTCATTATGCTGTGCGATTTTTTAATAATTCCCATCAAAACCTTATCACATCCGTATCAGGAGGCGTATAACCCAACAAACGGCACATAGACATAATCTGCCCTTTATGATGAAACTCATGCGTCAGCACATGAGTAAAAACCTGCAGGGGCGTAGCATTCACCTCACGGTTTCGTGATAAAGTACCGTGTAGCGGAATTTCCATCTGGTCAGAAAAATTTTCCAGGAAAGCGGCCATCGTATCATCCACCTGTTGAAATAAGGGACGGATCAGGCTGATCGTATTAAAGTCCCCATCACTTAACAATTCAAGCGGCTTGTTCATGGCAAAACGCAGTAACCATTGAAAATAAGCATTGGCAGTATGCACAAGCAAATAACGGATGGTGCTGTTTTCGTAAGCCGGTACTGGTGTATTCAGGTCGGCCCCAACCTTTGTTTCTATAAAGTTTAAGACAACTTCCCTTGAGCCTTGTAATAAGGCATATTGTTTTTGAAGGACCTGGATCATCGGCTTACAACCTCACCCCCCTCAAAAACTCCTCAATACCCATTTGTTTTTTGCCTTCCAGTTGTACTTCAGTTAAGCTTACAAACCCGTCATTAGCCGCAAATTTCAGGTAGGTTTTATTATCAGTTACAAAATGACCGGTATGAATATCGTGCTTTTCTATTTCGTAATCCGCCCTGAATATTTTCAGGTTCTTGCCGTTCAGTATGGTATAGGCGGTTGGTATTGGACTTAATCCGCGTATCTTATTGTAAATAGTTTGGGCTGGCTGGTTCCAGTTGATGAGGCAATCTTCTTTAAAAATTTTAGGTGCATGTTTCAATTCAACCCCGGCTATCAGTTGCGATTGCGGATGCTCATTGTACCTGCCGCTCTCAACACCTTTAACCGTTTTCACCAGCAGGCCTGCGCCCTTGTTCATAAGGCGGTCGTGCAGTTCGCCGGCAGTTTCATGGCCGGTTAGGGTAACTTTTTCGGTGAATAGTATATCGCCTGTATCAATCTCCTGTTTTAAAAAGAAGGTGGTAACACCACTTTCAGCTTCGCCGTTGATTAATACCCAGTTTATTGGCGCCGCGCCGCGGTATTGCGGTAGCAAGGAGGCATGCAAGTTCAGGGTGCCTTTTGGCGGCATGCTCCAAACAACCTCAGGTAGCATGCGGAAAGCAACTACTACCTGCAAATCAGCGCCTAATTCGCGCAATTCTTCTAAAAATTCAGGATTTTTTAATTTTTCGGGTTGTAATACTTTGAGGCCGTTCGCAACTGCGTATTGTTTTACTGCCGATTCATTGAGTTTCTGTCCGCGCCCCGCAGGCTTATCAGGCGCCGTCACCACAGCCACAATATCGCAGCCTGCGGTTATTAAGGCATCCAGCGATGTTACGGCAAACTGGGGCGTGCCCATAAATACAATTCTCATAGGGAGATATTAATTTTATTGCATAAAGTTAATAAAAAACCCCGGATAGGTGATAATTAGTTAAAATTTGCCCCGGATTTGTTGAAAGCCCCCTCTAAATGATAAAGCCCTCATGAACACAAAAAAATAAACAACGGTGAATAATCTCCCCCGGTAGGCGAGCTTTTTTACAAATCCTTTAATAAATCAGATCCCGATAGCTATAGGCCCGAAATTTCAAAATCCGATATCAAGAAGCATTTGTCATTATAAGCGAAGCGAAGAACCTTCTGCTATTTGCAATCTGCGCCATGCAATAGTCGCAATGCGTAGTTTCATCATGGCGTAGAAGATTCTTCGCTCCGCTCAGATGACAAAGAGGGAAAATATCCGAAATTTAAATAAATCCAAATAAATCCGACATCCGAAATCATGGATAAAGCAAATACTTTAGCCTCATATTTTTATAATTGCTCAAAGCAGGGTCCCAGCTTGCGCGTATTTCCGCCTCGGTTTTTCCGGCCTCAATTTGTTTTCTTAGTTCGGTAGTGCCGGCAAGTTTTGTAAAATAGGCATTAAAAAAATGTGCCTTATCGGGGAAGGAGTTGTATAATTCTATTAGCCAGTTTAAATTTATTTTGCCGCCGCTTTTAATAATATTGGTGTCGTACCCTTTCAAATCAATACCATAACATGTTTTATCTTTTTGCGGCGGGTCTTCGCTCATGCCGGGGATACTTACTGGTTTAAACGAATAGGCATATTTTCCCTCCAGGCTGGGATGGCCAATTTGCAGGAACGGGTACATGGTGCCCCTGCCAAGGCTTAGCGTTGTACCCTCAAACAAACATACCGATGGGTAAAGCAATATCGATTTTTCTGTATTCAAATTCGGCGATGGGTTTACCGGTAGCTTATAAGTTAAATTATGCGTGTAGTTTGCTACTTTAATGATCTTTAATTTGCATTGCACATGATTTTTTAACCAACCTTCGCCGTTTATCATTTGTGCATATTCGGCAATAGTGAGGCCATGAGAAACAGGGATTGGGTTTAGCCCGACAAACGAGTGGTAAGCTGTATCCAGCACAGGCCCGTCAATACAAAGGCCGTTTGGGTTTGGCCTGTCCAATATCATCAGTTCTATATTGTTTTCGGCACAGGCCTCCATTACATAATGCAGGGTAGAAAGATAAGTGTAAAACCGCGCCCCAACGTCCTGTATATCAAATATCATCAGGTCAATCCCTTGCAGGTCATCCGGCGTTGGTTTGTAATGTTTATTGCCGTAAAGGGATATTACAGGTAAGCCGGTTTTAGCATCAGTGCTGTTGTTTACTTCTGCGCCATTACTGGCATCTCCCCTGAAACCATGCTCGGGGCCAAATATTTTTTTTACGGTGACGCCCAACTTTATAAAGGTATCAAGGCTAAGGGTTAAGTTTTTACCGATTACCGATGTTTGATTAATAACCATCCCGACATTTTTGCCCTTCAGGTAATCGATATAAAGGTTAACCTGGTCAGCGCCGGTTACGATTTTTCCATTCTTTACAGCATCAAGTTTTGTTGACCTGTGAACCGTTTTTTGCGCTGCAGCTGTACCCAATAGTAAACAGGTAATTATGGTAAATTGTAAGAAGGCTTTCATCCTCATCATAAATACTATTTAAACAATTTAAATTGGCGGCAAAACCGCATATTTGCGAAGGTACAAAAAACATGCTGCTTTGAGTTTCGCCTATTTTATAGCCAACCGTATAACGTTTAAGTCTAAACGTACATTCTCAAAACTGATTGTACGCATAGCTATTGTTGGTATTATGCTCGGCCTTGGGGTAATGATATTAACCCTCGCTATTGTAAGGGGCTTTAAGCAGGAGATCAGGGAGAAAATACGCGGTTTTGCCGGCGATATCGAGGTGTTTAAATACGACCTTAACAACTCCAGCGAAAACTCCCCATTCGCAGCCGACCCAAACTTTGTAAAAAAGGCAAAAGCCAACCATTTAATTACCGATGTTATGCCCTTCGCTACCAAGCCAGGCATAATAAAAGCGAATAGCGAGATGGAGGGGGTGGAGTTAAAAGGGGTGGATAAAAGTTACGACTGGTCGTTTTTTAAAAAAAGCCTGCTGGCGGGCAATGTTATCGACTTTTCAGATACCACAAAATCAAAAAAAGAGTTGCTGATATCACAAACTATTGCTAATCGCCTCAAATTAAAAGTTGGTGACAAGATATGGATGTACTTTGTGCAAGAACCTTTAAGGATTAGGCCATTTACTATTAAGGGTATTTTTAGTTTTGGTATTGATGAAGTTGACAAAACTTATGTGATAGGCGATATAGGGTTAATAAGCAGGGTTAATAACTGGAACCCCGACGAAATTGGCGGCTATGAAATAAAAGTAACCGATTTCGACAGGCTGAATGAGGCTGCCGACGCCCTGGATACAGTATTGCCTACCAAACTTAAATCGTACACGGTAATGGAAAATTATCCCACCATATTTGCCTGGCTTGGCTTGCTCGATGGCAATACCGATGTGGTTTTGGGCTTGATGATTATAGTTGCTGTAATTAATATGATATCGGCTTTATTGATTATGATACTGGAGCGCACCAGCATGATCGGTATGTTAAAGGCGATGGGCGCTACAAACTGGCAGATACAGAAAGTGTTTTTGTTCAATGCCACTTACCTTATCGGAATGGGGATGCTACTGGGGAATTTATTCGGGATCGGGGCCGGCTTTTTTCAATTCCATACGCACTTTTTTAAGCTCGACCAGCAATCATACTATATGAATTTTGTACCTATACAATTTAATGTTACCGACCTTGTTGTATTAAACATCGGCACGCTGGTAGTATGCCTGTTAGTAATGGTTTTACCCTCAACGCTGGTAAGTAAAATAACCCCGGTAAAAGCAATAAGGTTTAAATAGAAGAAGGTAAAAGCTGAAAGGTAAAAGGTAAAAGGTTTCATTTCCTTTGATCGGAGATAAAGACGGGATGAAAAAATATCTTTCACCCTTCGCCTTTTACCCTTCACCTCAATAGGGATTTCCTCATTTATTTGAGGATTGAAAGCTGAATTTTAAGTTTACACCGCCCGCGCCAAAACGTATATTCTGCGAGCCCAGGCCATCAAGCGGATATTTTAAAAATGGCTCAAATATCAGCCGGTTTTTGCCTAACGGGTACCCAACGCCCAAAGCAAAATTGAGTGTTTTTGCAAGATAAAAACCATTAAAGCTTTTATGCGAGGTTTCATCTTGTAATTGCTGCAGCGATGGCGAAAACAATGCAGGATAATTGTATTGATAGGTATAGGTTTCGTTGATAAACGTACCCGAGCTAAAGCCCGCCAAAACATAAACATTGTTTTTTGCAGCGTTAAATTCATATTTAAGGTTTACCGGGATATCTAAACCAACCAGGTCTGCATCATAATTTTTAAACGCCGGAACCGCCGCATTGGTAACTGCACTGTTTACGTTATATGCGCTTGCAAGTACCAATGCCCCGCCGGCATTACTGGCGGGGGCAAAAGATAAATTGTTTTGTGCTGTTGTTGTAGGTACCCCTGCGGTAAAGTTTAACGAATTTTGAGCAATAGTTATCCCGGTTTCCAGTTTAAGGTTTTTAGTGATCTTAATATCTGATGTGATACCGGCGCCTATATTCGCCTGGTTATTACTTCCTTTAGCATAGTTAAAATAGGTAGCTGCGTATACTCCGAAATCTACCCTTTTTGATTTTTGCTCAATTTTTTTATCCTTCACATTCTGCGTTTCGGCAAACATCGAGGCAATTGATTTTGCCACCGGTTTTGGTTTATCTGAGACTACACCCTTTGCTGGGCTAATCGCCTGATTATTCGATCCTGTAGTTGCCGCTATCTGCTGTTGATTAGCAGCTTTTTTAACACTATCAGCAGCTTTGGACATCACTGTTGCTGTTAATTGCTGCGTCTGTGATCTATCAACCGGCTTCTTAACACTATCGGCACTTTTACCACTTATAACTCCAGCTAAATTTTGCCCGGAAACTTTACTGATTATTTTATTGGCATCATTCGCCGTGTTTGCAGCATATGTTTTTTGGTTTGTGGTATTATTAGTAACTGAAGGGGTGATAGAAGCAGGCGTTTTCTCACCCTTCTGTGTTGGTGTTTTAACTTTGTTTGAACCGGATTCGGCAATGCTGCCCGAAACAACTGTAGCCGGAACTGTCGTATGTTGTGGTATCGTTTTAACTGTTGTGTCCTTTTGGTTTTTCGCTAAATTTCCAGGTTGAGGGTTTTTCTGGTTTTTAACAGAATAATTTTCAGTACTATTATTTGCGCTGTACATCCAAAGGCCGATGCCAAGGAATAAAAATAAAATAGCGGCAGCGCCCCACCACATCCATGCAATTGCACGGCGTTTTGCCTGCTTTTCGGGAAACTTTTCCCGGAGCTTCAGCCAGCCCTCACTGGCCGAGGTGTCTTCGAAATTATCGAACACCTCCTTTATGCGATTTTTTAGATCGTTATCCAACTGATCGTCCATGTTTTTGTTCTTCTGATCTTAAAACATTTCTTAATTTCTCTTTAGCCCTGCTCAAATAAACCCTTGATGAGCTTGCCGGGATAGTTAATAATCCAGCTATTTCATCATGACTGTACCCGTCAATCTCATATAAGTTAAAAATGGCGAGTTGTATTGGCGGCAATTCCTTCATCAGTTTTAAAATATCCTGGGCATTGAGGCTTTCAATTGCATGTGCATTGCTTAGCGGGGTTGCATGTTCCAGTTCAACGTGTAGTTGAAATTTTAAATCTTTGCGACGTCGGTCAATAGCAGTATTAACTAAAATGGTACGCAGCCAGGCTTTAAATGGCTTATCGCTGTTAAAATTATTTATGGCATTAAATACTTTAATAAAAGCATCATTTACTACTTCTAAAGCATCATCGCGGTTTAAGCTATAACGCAGGCTTATCCCCATGGCATAGCCATAGAAATGCTTGTAAAGCAGTTCCTGGTATTTTAAGCTGCCTGTTTTGCACTGACTGATAATTTCTTCTTCAGTAATGCTCCGCCCTTGATGCATTAAATGTGTTTAATTCTGCCTTAATTTAATTGTTTTTTAATCCAATACGGCGTATTGGAGGAGAATGCTACAAATTGGTTTGAATTTAAGTTTATTAGATTGTATTTGGTTGATTAAGTTGGATTGGGTTGATTAAGTGAGTGGTTGGTTTCCACAACATCGCAATTAATAAATAACTGCATGGAACAATAACCGCCTGCCCGCTTACAACTTTCCAACCTAATCAACTCAATCAAATACTTACTCAGTTCCCCGTTTTTTTCAGGACATAGATATAGCTAAGTGTATCATAAGCGCTGGAGGTTTGCATTTGTAAAGTAGTACCATCAAAGGCAAATGCATAAATGCCGTTCAAATGTATTTTGGTTGAGGTGCCTGTGGCGGGATAGGTTTTATCCATAAAATCAACGGCAGTATTGGTTGAATTGAATATATAAGTGCCATAGCTGCCGGCTTGCAGGGTTGAAGTATCGCCTGTAACCTGAAACCCAGTGGTTGATTCCATTTTTAATTGAATATTTGCCTTAAGGGTATCAATTACCCCGGTTTTTTCATGCAGATGTAAATAAATGAATTGCCCTGCAAAGGTGCCTTCAGGTATATTGACTGGGGCTGGGTTGTTGGTACCAGGGCCGCATCCGATTACAAATGCCAATAATACAGGTAATGAGTAAAGTAGAATTTTTTTCATAATGGTTTATAATTTTATGGGATATATGGTATTTTGTTATAACGCTACAATATATCAGCTTATTTTACATTTTTTTAGCTTTCGCAGGCAAATCAATCCCGGCAAGGCTGCATTGAGCAGTTATTTGCTGTTTTTAGTTTCTTTGCCCTAACTGCTGCACCGTAAACGTTTTATAAATTTACTATTATTTTTCTCCAAAACACTTCCTTGTTTTAATCATAGGCTAATTATAATACTAAAGCCAACCTGGTCAACCA
>JABDCF010000141.1 GCA_013288235.1 Bacteroidota bacterium
TTCTTGATTCTTGACTCTTGGTTCTTGACTCTATTTATAAACCGTACTATAATTTTTTTCTGACCAAATGACCGGACAAGGCTTGCAAAGAGTTATTGTTGAACATGTAACGCCTGAAATTGACGCCGGGCGGTTCTATATAAAAAAAACCATTGGCGATACCGTCAGGATTGAGGCAGATATATTTACGGATGGCCACGACTATATTGCCGCCCGGCTATTATACAAACACCAGGACGATAAAAAGTGGCTGCATCTGCCCATGCACCTTATTAATAACGACAGGTGGCAGGCATCGTTTGATCTTCCCAAAATGGGTTTTTATAATTATACCATTACGGCATGGGTAGATCATGCGTTAACCTGGCACCATGGTTTCCTAAAAAAATACCAGGATGCACAGCATTTGGACGTGGAACTATTAATTGGCGCAGGGTTTTTGGATGCCATGTTGCCCGTTGCAAATAAAGCTGACCAGAAGCTGATAACGAAGATAACTGCATTAATGCATGATAAGGTCAAATACGACCAGGCGGTGAATATGGTTTTGGGTAAAGAGATGCACCATCTCATCGATACCTATCCAAATCTTGAGTATGCAACTACTTATTCGCGCGAGTTAAAAATTTACGTGGATAGGGAAAAGGCTGGTTTCAGCAGTTGGTATTGTTTTTTCCCGCGCTCGGCATCACCTGTTGAAGGTAAGCACGGCACTTTTAAGGATTGCGAAGCATTATTGCCGCGTATTGCCGAAATGGGCTTTGATGTTTTATATTTTCCGCCAATTCACCCGATAGGCCACAATTTCAGGAAAGGGAAAAATAATACGGTAAATGCTTTGCCCGGCGATGATGGTGTTCCGTATGCCATCGGGTCAGAAGAAGGTGGGCATAAAGACATTTTAAAAGACTTGGGAACATTGAATGATTTTAAACATTTAATGAAAGAAGCTGCCGAACATGGCCTTGAAATAGCTTTGGATTTTGCCATTCAGTGCTCGCCCGACCATCCTTACGTAAAACAGCACCCAAAATGGTTTAAATGGCGGCCTGACGGCACAGTTCAGTACGCCGAGAACCCGCCGAAAAAATACCAGGATATTTTGCCCATAAATTTCGAGAATGACGACTGGCAAAACCTTTGGAAAGAATTAAAAAACATCCTTGATTATTGGTGCGAACAGGGCATACGCATATTCAGGGTGGATAACCCGCATACAAAGTCGTTCCATTTTTGGGAGTGGTGTATTGCCGAAGTACAAAAGAAATATCCTGGTACAATTTTTCTTTCCGAGGCCTTTACCAAGCCAAAGGTGATGAAACAATTGGCCAAACTGGGCTATACACAATCATATACTTACTACGTTTGGCGCAATTCGAAGCAGGAGCTTATGGAATACATGACAGAGCTTACGCAGACGGAGATGAAGGATTATTTCCGCCCCAATTTTTGGCCCAATACGCACGATATTAACCCGTATGCGTTGCAGGGGGGTAACGAAGCCGCTTTCATCACGCGCTATTTTATGGCGGCAACTTTATCGTCAAATTACGGCATCTTCGGCCCGGTTTACGAATTGATGTACCATGCGCCTTATCCCGGCAAGGAAGAATACCTGAACTCCGAAAAATACGAAGTGATGCATTGGGATTGGGATAAACGCAATAAACTTACCGATGTAATTACCAAGGTTAATGCAGCCCGAAAGGTAAACCCAGCCCTGCAAAGCACAAATAATATTAAATTTTGTGAAGTGCATAATGATATGCTGCTGGCCTACTATAAAAAAGCCGGTGATAACCATATTTTATGCATCATAAACCTCGACCCATATAGCAAACAGCAAGGGATGGTGCAAACCCCATTATTAGAAATGGGTATTTGGCCGGGCCAGGATTTTACCGTTTTTGATATTTTAACAGGCCGCAGCTATATATGGAACCAGGAATGGAACTATGTGGAGTTAGCCCCCCGCCAGTTGCCGGTACATTTATTCAAGATAGAAGCGTAAAGCAATGGGCGGCATGGATGTCATCGGGAACACTTATTTGGTAGCGCTCACCAGGCCATGGGCGGAGTTTGCCGGTGATGCCGCAGCTATAGAGCTGCTTGAACAAAACGTATTTTATGATTACATGCGCAAATGCCGCTGGTTTGCAGGCAAGGCGCGCATGATAAAGTTTTTAAAGGTACAGCAGCTGTTAACCATGCCCATCGAGGACAGCCTCGCTTACCTGGTAATACTGCACATAGGCTATACTTATGGAGACGAGGAAAAATACGCCATGCCCGTGTCTTTTCTGCCTGATGACTATGAACTATTAGGCCAGGTTAATCATAAAGCCTTTATCACGAAGATCACGGTGGATGGAAAACCGGGCTGGCTTGTGGATGCCATATACGATTTCCGTTTCCAGGTAGCTTTGTTTGAAAACATATGGGGCAACGCCGAAACAAAGCAAACAAACGGGGCTATCATTTACCATAAGGGCAAAGGCCTTGCTGTTACCGATGAAAACATGTGCTATTTATGCACCATCCCCGAACTGGAGCAAAGTAACTCATCACTCATTTACGGCAATAAATATTTTTTTAAGCTATACCGCAAGCTATTCCGCGAGGTTAACCCCGAGGTAGAGATGCTGCAGTTTTTAACCGAGACAGGCGGCTTTAAAAATATACCTGCCTATTGCGGCAGCCTTACCTATGCACGCCCCGGCACGCCGCCGGTAACGCTTGGGCTGATGATGCAGAAAGTGGCAAGCAAATCGGACAGCTGGGTGTCAACCGGGGACGACTTGAATAATTTCCTTTTCATGTTTGTCGAAAAGCTTTTTGGCGTACAGGATGAAGTATTTGAAAAGGTTGAACTGCTTGGCAAACGCACTGCCGAAATGCACCTGGCATTATTATCCGACAAAAAGAATAAAGATTTTAAGCCCGAAAAATTTGATGCAGGGTATGTAAAATTCCTGCAAAACCATTTAAATAACCTGCTTAACAAGCGCATCAATTTATTAAAAGAGAATTATGCCCGGCTTGATAAAAATGCAAAGCAACTCGCCGATGATTTTATAAACAGCGAAAACATCATCCGCCATTTTTTTGAAAAGATAGGCAGCAACGATTTAAAATCATCGCGCATACGCATACATGGCGACTATCACCTGGGGCAGGTTCTTTTTACCGGCAACGATTACCTGGTCATTGATTTTGAAGGCGAACCGGAAAGCTCGATAGCCGACCGGAAGATAAAACACAGCCCGCTAAAGGATGTGGCGGGGATGATACGGTCGTTTCATTATGCGGTTTGTGCCAAGCTGTATTTCAGCAGTGAAACACAGGGGATTAACCCTTTACGATTGCAAAAAGCAGCCGACCGTTGGTATAAACTGATAACCGACGCTTATTTGGATGCCTATATGCAAACTATGGGCGATATTACGGCTATATTTGGTAACCGAACTGAATTGAATTTTCTATTGCAGCTGCACCTGCTCGAAAAATCGGTATATGAACTTGGTTATGAACTAAACGGGCGCCCCGATTGGATAAGGATACCATTAAAGGGCATACAGCAAGTATTGTTCGAAATAGAAAAATTTAACAGCTAATAAAGCCTTGCAGGCATAAACACATGGCAAAAAAGAAAACAGACACCGGCAACGAAACACCGGCCGCAAACGCAGAGGTAAAGAAAGCTAAACCAGCTGCGAAAAAAACAGCTGCAGCAGGTAAAGCAGCAAAAGCACCCGCAGTTTCGGCGGCCAAAGAAAAAAAGCCATCTTCAAAAAAAGCTGCAACTGTCGAAATTATATTAAAAAACGTTGAGGTATATAGTCGTTTCACGGATTTTGATATAGCCTTATTTAAGTCGGGCAAGCATTATAAGCTGTATGAAAAATTAGGCTCGCACGTGGTTGAGTTTAGCGGTGTTACGGGCACCTATTTTGCAGTATGGGCGCCAAATGCGCAGTATGTGTCTGTTATAGCAAATTTTAACGGCTGGGACCGTGGTTCGCACCCATTATATGTTCGTTGGGATGGATCGGGTATTTGGGAAGGTTTTATACCCAACGTTGGCAATGGCGAAACTTATAAATATTATATCAATTCATCAACCGGTGAAGATCTCGAAAAAGCCGACCCATTCGCCCTTCGCTGGGAAGTAGCCCCGCATACGGCATCGATAGTGGCTGATACTTTTTACGAGTGGAAAGATGGCGACTGGATGGCTAACCGTTACGGGCATAATGGCATAAATCGGCCTTATTCGGTTTACGAAATGCACGTAGGCTCGTGGGCGAGGAGTGTGGAGAGTCCCGATGAATTTTTAACCTACAGCCAGCTGGCCGAAAAACTGGTACCTTATATAAAGGAAATGGGCTTTACCCACGTAGAGTTTATGCCTATAATGGAGCACCCGTATTACCCGAGCTGGGGTTACCAGATCACCGGTTTTTTTGCTGCATCAAGCAGGTATGGTACGCCGCAGGAGCTAATGTACCTGGTTGAAAAACTGCATGAAGCGGGGATAGGTGTGATATTGGATTGGGTGCCTTCGCATTTTCCGGGAGATGCACACGGTTTGTACAAATTTGACGGCTCGCATTTGTTTGAGCATGCTGATCCCCGCAAGGGTTTCCATCCCGATTGGAAATCGTATATATTTAATTATGGCCGTAACGAGGTTAGGGCGTTTTTAATAAGCAACGCCTTATTTTGGCTGGATAGGTACCATGTGGATGGCCTGCGTGTTGATGCAGTTGCCTCGATGCTTTATCTCGATTACTCCCGTAAGCATGGCGAGTGGGAAACTAATATGTATGGCGGTAACGAAAACCTGGAAGCAGTATCGTTTTTAAAGGAATTTAACGAAGCCGTTTACAGTCATTTCCCCGATGTACAAACTATTGCCGAAGAATCTACCTCGTTTACGGGTGTAAGCCGCCCGGTTTATACCGGTGGTTTAGGTTTTGGTATGAAATGGATGATGGGCTGGATGCACGACTCGATAAAATATTTTTCAACCGATCCGTTGTATCGTAAATACCATCATAACCAGATAACTTTTAGCCTGATATACGCCTTTACCGAAAACTTTATGCTGCCTTTTTCGCATGATGAGGTGGTTTATGGCAAAGGATCGATGGTGAATAAGATGCCCGGCGACGAATGGCAAAAATTTGCAAATTTACGCCTGCTGTATAGCTATATGTTTACGCATCCCGGCACCAAGTTGCTTTTTATGGGATGTGAATTTGGGCAGGGAAATGAGTGGAATTTCCAAAACTCATTAGATTGGCATGTGCTTGAATACGCAAATCACCAGGGCATTAAAGCGGTAGTAAAAGCATTGAACGAACTATACAAAGAGGAGCCAGCCTTGTATGAAAAGGGCTTTGAAGGCGACGGCTTTGAATGGGTTGATGGCGGCAATGCCAACGACTCGATACTGATATACAACCGTAAGGGTTACGATGAAGCCAACGAACTAATAATAGTTTTAAATATGACCCCGCTGCCGCATTATAACTTCAGGGTTGGCGTTCACTCAAAAGGAAAATGGGCCGAGATATTTAACTCTGACGCCAAAAAATTCTGGGGGAGTGGCACTGAAAATATTGATGCCATTAACACCGAAACTGTTAACTGGCACGGGCGCGAAAACTCTATCAGCATAACCATACCGCCATTGGGGGCTGCTATTTTTAAAAGGGTAAAAGTAGTGCCGCCGAAGTATGAGCTAAAAAAATAATTTGAATATGCCGTAGGGTTTTAATTGATTTAGTTACAACCTTTTAACCGGCATAACGTAGAAGTTGGAATTATATTATTATTAATCCATTCGCCATGAATCCAAAATTTCGCTCTATTTACTTACTCCTGGGTTTTACAGGACTGTTATACCTGGTTTACCATGCTATATCTACTTTTGCAGACGGGATAAACCCCATTTCTGTTTTGTTGATCGCCATACCCGACATGGTGTTTTTCTTCCTGGCTTATAAAACTTACCCGGTTGAAAACGAAGTAAAAAGGCAGCCTTTAAACTGAATATATTAACTTCCATAATATAATGTTCCGCTGCTTTAATAAGGCAGCGGAATTTTTTTTGGGTGGTAGGATAGGGCCCTTTATAAACCATAATAAATTGTTCATAGCGTTCACTTCACAATAGCACACGGAATAAATGGTTTGTAAATCATTGATAATCAACTGATCCAGTTTCGTGAGTATTTAAAATTGATAAAATGCATACCCTGGCGCGGGTATGCAGCGCGGCCAAAGCGGTGGTGTACCCGCGCCGCGCTGATAGGTAGTAATCATGCCTTATCGGTGCGCGCCAAAGAGTGCAAAAGGAACTCCTCAAATGTTCATTAGCGTTCATTTCGCGATAGCACACTGAATAAATAGATTTATCTCTATATGAGTCCAAAACATTAACAACGTTATGTAGATGAAATGAGTTTATAACACCATAAATTCGACAGATTTTTATAGATTTGAAGAAGCAATCGACAAAGCTGACAATGCAAGAATCAGATACAAGGAGTTAATCAGAGATGGCAGAAAATGAAAAGCCAAAATGGGAAGGGGTGAAGAAATCTCAGAGAGAATCGACCATAAGAGGTTTAGGACTGGAGCAGAATGTAGTGGAGAAATTTATAGTTAATTTAAGTTTGGATGAATTGATAAAGTTATCGGTTTCGGATGATAAAGAGGAGAAGTATATAAAAAATGGGACAACTATTCTTGCGGCTCTTACTAAAAATTCTTTAATATTAATGGCCGATTCGAGGTCTCAAAGAGTGTCAGGTGATTTTTCCACTAGTAACTTCGTTGACACAACGAACAAAATACACCAACTGGGGCAATATTTTTTTGAAATAGCGGGTGTTTCCCATTTTAGAGAGATTGATATTTATTATTTAGTATCTATTAACTTTGATACAACTTTATCTCTAAAAAGTAATTCTGAAAAATTACAAAAGATTATTTTCGATGTATTAACATCATACTATAATAATCTTACCACACTCGAATTAGATTATTTTCACCAATCTATTCCGACTTGGGGAATGCTTCAAATATTTATCGGTGGTTACGAACAGAAGACTAATAATACCCCATCATTTACTCAATTGGAATTTAAGATACAAAATGAAGAAAGCTTTTATTCCGTAACTATAGGAAACAATTACACTATTAGGTTTGAAAAAGGTCAAACTGGGTTAATTGATGGCGGTGCCCACGAAAACATTGATAAGCTATTAAAAAATGGATATAATAAGGATAACCTTACCATCGATAATTTAAAATATCTAATATCTGTAGAAGCAGACGCAAATGATACTATAGGACATGATTACAATTATGTTATTATAAAAAGGGATTCTTTCAAATTGGGTAGTAGTTATGAAGTTAAGCTACCATAAGCCTCACTTATATGAAATGAAGCTATTTGATTAATAGTATCATTAATATAGTAAAACTCACTGATAACGTCAAATCATTTGCTGGCGTTTCGTAAATGATTATTTCCGGACATTCTCCCATCACTTTATATTTACTATATATACTCGGTAAATTATCTTATCTATAATTTTGATATTGAAGTTATCAAAGAGGTGGATGTGCTTTCAAAAGCACTGGTCGAATCAAATCAAAATCAATCGAAGAAACAAAATTAATCCCTGTTAGTCCGGATTTATAAACCCTGGACTGCATAAACGGGGATTTGTAATCCCCAGACTCCAACTTATTCTCACCTTGATTATACAGTCAACACCTGCTATTAAAATAGCAATTCGGTTTCGTGGATTATAAATCCACTTTAATTTAGGTCGCGGAATGAAAATTCCGACCAATTGGTTTAGGTGCAGCAGCGAAGACTGGTAAACCGGAAAAATAAAATTGATTGTTTGGTATTAAGGCATATATTTATACTGACCTTATTATCAACCAATGGCAGGGACAAAACATACAGGCGGACGAGAATCAAGAAATCAAACAAATCACAATGAAAACAACAGCAATAGGTATAAAAAACCGCTTAAAGACATTGTTATATTTTTGAAGAATAAGGATAATCAGCCTTATGTTCAAAATGTCATTTCCTGCGTGGCTCTTTTGGTGGCAGCATGGCTGGCTATTGTAACCTATAGTCTCTTTCATCAAACGCTTATTTCCACCAAAGCAGCTATAAGAGCCGACAGTATTGCAAAAGCATCTCTCGACGCCAACCAGAGGGAAGTTGATTTGGAAAATCAACCCCTTGTACAAGCATTGGCCATAGTTTTTGATACGCTTAAAATAGGCAAGCGGGTAAACATAAAGTACGAGTTTGTTAATAATGGAAAACAGCCTGTAAAATGCATTAGGAATATGTTCAGTGTAGAAATAATTCCATCCGAAACGTTTGTTTCTCCTTTACCCAATACTAAGTTTATAATTTCGGATTTGCACAGTTTTTTGAATGGCGCAGGCACAGCAGCAACCAGACAAGGTTGGGTTTCTGACAGTATACTTTCTAAACCGGAATACGACGCGATGAAAAAGGCAGAACTCTACACCTACGTTTTTGGGTACCTCGAATTCAGAAATATTGTGACAAATAAGACGAATTATTATGAATATAACTTTAAATTGTATTTCATAAAAGGAAATTACAGCGTTTTAGGATTGAAGGACACTGTTGTAGAAAAAGCAACGCCGTTTTAGTCTAAATACGCGTATCGAGTACTAAATCTGCTTACTAACATTAATTTAAATATACAATATGTCAGTTTCTAATCAATTAGCTGAAATTACTTTTCGACTGGATGTACAACAAAAGAATGGGATAGCAACCGGCACGGGTTTCTTGTATTCAGCAGTAGTAAATACTGAAAATAATACTTCACAGCCCTTGCTCATCACAAATAAACATGTAGTGGAAGATGGAATAAGTGGAAGAATAATTGTGACAGTGGTCAACACTCATGGAAAAACAGAACACCTAAAGGTAGATTTAACAAATTTCCCCAATTTGTGGCACGATCATCCAGATAAGAATATCGATTTGACAGCAATGCCAATCTCTTCGGTAATTGCAGCAATGCAACAGGCTGGACTTGCGCCACGCGTAAAATGTCTTTTCCCTTCGGATATTCCGACTGACGCGGAATTGGAAAGTCTTAATTTTGTGGAGGACGTATTAATGATTGGTTATCCAAATGGGCTATGGGATGATGTTAATAACTATCCCCTTTTCCGAAAGGGTATTACTGCCACCCACCCAGGAAAGGCTTTTAAAGGAAAAAAGGAATTTGTGATCGACATTGCTGCGTTCCCAGGCTCCAGTGGCTCACCTATTTTTCTTTATAATGAGGGAAGTTATGCCACTAACACGGGCTTGACAATAGGCTCAAGGGTAAAAATTCTCGGTGTACTATATGCTGGGCCGCAATATACAGCAGATGGAAAAATCATAATTCAGACCGTGCCAACGCAACAAATGCCTCTTTCTAAGACGCTTATACCGATGAACCTTGGATATGCAATTAGTTCACAAGAGCTACTTAGATTTGTCGATGTCTTTAAGTAAATCTTTTCATCGTTTCTATGTGCCCCGCCGGTT
>JABDCF010000142.1:0-9128 GCA_013288235.1 Bacteroidota bacterium
GGCGATTTCAATTTTTCATTACACTCATCATATATTTTTTTAGCTGTTGCTGGCGATAAAAGCGTATATCAAAAGACTTGAAACAATCACGGATACAACCATCAACGATTTTTGCAACTATCTTGAAGCTTTGAAATCGAGACATGATTATTTTGCTGAAAACGACTGTTGCCTATCCGATCATGGCCTTGAAAAACTATATGCCGAAAATTATACCGAACTGGAGACGCGGCTAATATTCAAAAAAATAAGGGCCCAACAGGCATTGACCCAGGATGAGATCGTGAAATTTAAATCGGCTATGCTGTATAATTTTTCGGTTTGGGACCACGAAAAAGGCTGGGTACAGCAATACCATCTCGGCGCTTTGCGTAATGCCAACACCCGGGCTATCAGGGAATCGGGCCCGGACACAGGTTACGATTCTATTGGCGACTATGTACAGGGTACAGCGTTGTCGAAATTTTTAGACAGGCTGGAAAATGAAAATAAATTAACCAAGACCATTCTTTATAATCTTAATCCGGCGGATAATGAGCTTATTGCTGCAATGGCGGGTAATTTTAACGATGGGTCAGTAGCCGGGAAAATGCAGTTTGGCTCGGCATGGTGGTTCCTCGATCAAAAGGATGGCATGACCAAACAGTTAAATACGTTATCAAACATGGGGCTTTTAAGCCGGATGGTTGGCATGCTTACAGATTCGCGCAGTTTTTTGTCGTACCCAAGGCATGAATATTTCAGGCGGTTATTATGCAACCTGTTTGGCAATGACATTGAAAATGGGGAATTGCCAAATGATGTAGCCTGGACAGGTAAAATAATACAGGACATTTGCTACTACAATGCAAAAAATTACTTCGATTTTGATAAGATAAAATGAGCGCACTTTTAAACAACGGGGCGTACACAGGTAAAATACTTTCTTTTGGCGAATTATTGCTGCGTTTTTGCCCGGATACCGATGGGGAGTGGATCAGCAATAAGCAACTGCCGGTATATATTGTAGGCGCGGAGCTTAATGTAGCGAATAACCTTGCGGTGTGGGGATTGCCGGCAAAATATTTTACGGCATTGCCGGATAATGATATGACGGCGCAAATCGTAAAATCGCTGCAAAATAATGGTATCGATACTTCGGCGATACATTATAGCGGCGCAAGGGTAGGGACATATTATTTAACCGAGCGCAATGATATTAAAAATGACGCCCTGATATACGACCGCGCCCATTCAGCATTTGCCGAGCTTAAACCAGGAACGATTGATTGGGATAAGGCGCTCGAAGGTGTAAGCTGGTTTCATTTTAGTGCGATATGCCCGGCGCTTAGCCAAAACGTTGCCGATGTATGTAAGGAAGTTTTAGAGGCAGCTGCAAAAAAGGGTATCACCATTTCGGTGGATATGAACTATAGGGCTAAGTTGTGGCAATACGGTAAAACGCCCTTGCAGGTGATGCCGGAACTGGTTAAATATTGTGATTTGGTAATGGGAAATATATGGGCGGCTGATATGATGCTTGGTATAGATGTGATACCGAATATACATGAATCCGGGCAAAAAAGTATCTATATAAAAGAGGCTTTAAAAACTTCGCAAAAAATTATGGAACAAAATCCGAAATGTAAGGCAGTTGCAAATACTTTTCGGTTTGATGCTACCAATGATATAAAATATTATACAACTTTGTACACGGATAACCAATTATACAATTCGGGCGAATATGAAACCGGGCATGTTGTTGACAAGGTAGGCAGTGGGGATTGTTTTATGGCCGGCCTTATTTATGGTTTTTATAACCAGCACAGAGTAAACGAAATACTTGAATTTGCTACAGCAGCTGCATTTGAAAAGCTGTTTATAAAAGGCGATGCTACCACCAAAACAGTAGCAGAAATTAAAAATGCAATGAAATGAAATTAAAAAAAGCGGTACTGAACAGCATCCTCACACAGGGAATGCTGCCCTTGTTTTATTATGAAGATGTTGAAGTAAGCCTGGAAATAATCCGCACGCTGTACAAAGCCGGGGTAAGGGTAATGGAATACACTAACCGCGCCAAGCCTGCATTTGATAATTTTAAGGTGTTAAGAAAGGCTGTGGATAAGGAAATGGGTGACCTTTTCCTTGGCATAGGCACGATAAAGAATATATCGGAAGCTGAGGCTTTTGTTGATGCCGGGGCCGACTTTATTGTAGCGCCTACCATTAACCCGGAAGTTGGCAAAGTAGCCCATAAACACAAATTATTATGGATACCCGGTTGCATGACGCCTACCGAAATTTATGCCGCCCAGAAAAACGGCGCCGAACTGGTGAAAATATTCCCGGCTAATGTGGTTGGTCCGGCATTTATAAGCGCAGTAAAAGAAATATTTCCCGGTATACTTTTTATGCCGACCGGTGGGGTAGAAGTAACTCCCAAAAATATCAGCGGATGGTTTCATGCCGGGGTTAGCGCGGTGGGCATGGGAGGTAAACTAATAAGTAAGGATATGTTGAAAAACCGCGAGTATGATCTGCTGTATACAGAAACCGTTAAAGCGCTTGAGCTGATAAAAGCAGTCATGTAAATTAATATGACGAAAGAAAATATAGTAGGGAGATACAGATGGGTAATAGCCACCCTGCTGCTATTTTCAACCACGATCAACTACATGGACCGCCAGGTAATCAGTTACCTGAAAGAATTTTTCTCGACCCCCATAGAAAAAGGCGGCTTTGGCTGGAGCAATACCGATTTCGCTAACCTGACTGGATATTTCACCCTTTTTTATGCTGGCGTTACCGTATTTGCAGGCTGGTTTATCGATAAGATTGGCACCAAGTTAGGTTTGGCGCTGTCATTAATCGTATGGTCGGTTTTTGGTATGCTGAGCGCATTTGCAGGCAGCACTGTAACCTTACACATCGTTATCAGGAGCCTTTTCGGTATTGGCGAAGGTGGTAATTTTCCTGCATCGATAAAAACAGTGGCAGAGTGGTTTCCTAAGAAGGAACGCGCCCTTGCTACCGGAATTTTTAACAGCGGGTCAAATATCGGCGCTATGATTGCCGCCCTTTTTGTGCCATGGTGTTTAGCAAACTGGGGAAACGACCCGGGATGGAAATATGCGTTTATTATTACCGGGGCATTAGGTTTTATCTGGCTGTTTTTTTGGTTTGCGCTTTACGATTCTCCTTCCAAACATAAAAAACTATCAAAGGGGGAGTTTAACTATATCCATAGCGACGACCTGGTTGCACATGTTGCACCATCAGAAGATGTAGCGGTTGAACAAAAAGTATCATGGCTTAAACTACTTGTTTTCCCGCAAACATGGGCATTTTTTATGGGCAAGTTTTTAACCGACGGAGTATGGTGGTTTTTGCTGTTTTGGCTGCCCGATTATTTGAAGAAACAATTTGGTATGACGGGCGAACAGGTAATGTGGCCAACATTTATAGTATATGGCATAGCTATTTTTGGCAGCACTTTTGGCGGCAGTATTCCATTATTTTTAATCAATCGGGGTATGCCTGTGTACAAGGCGCGGATGACAGCCATGCTGATCATTGCATTATTCCCGATATTGTTATTGCTAACGCAGTATTTTGGCAACAAAGCTATTTTTGGCGATAATGCCTCAATTTTAGCCATAACTGTTATTTGTATCGCCGCCGCTGCACACCAGGCATGGTCGGCCAATTTGTTTACTACGGTGTCTGATATGTTTCCGAAAAGAACAGTTGGTTCCGTTATTGGTATAGGCACTATGGCTGGCGGTATCGGTGGCTTTATCATTCAAAAATTAGCCGGCCATCTAACTGATTATTATAAAGCTACGCCGCAAATTGCGTATTCAATTATGTTTGCGGTTTGCGCATTGGCATATATTATAGCCTGGATAATTATAAAGTCGCTTACCTTTAAAAATAAGGCGATAGCGTTATAGAAAAAGCAAATTAGGCATGAAAACACTGGTTTGTACTCAACCCGGGACCCTTGAATACAAGACAGCCGAAAAACCTGTTTTAAAAAAAGGGCATGCCATTATAAAAATAAAACGCATTGGTATTTGCGGTACTGACTTGCATGCGTTTGAAGGCATGCAGCCATTTTTCGAATATCCCCGCATATTGGGCCATGAGCTTGCCGGGGAATTAGTTGAATTTGACGGTGCCGACGGGTTTGAAATGGAAGAGAAGGTGACTTTTATCCCTTATTTTAATTGCGGCACTTGCATTGCCTGCCGCTCGGGCAAACCTAATTGTTGCGTTAATATTAAAGTTTGCGGCGTACATGTTGACGGCGGAATGGTTGAATACTTATCTGTGCCATCGTATTCATTGGTACATGGTGAAGGGTTAAGTTATGAAGAACTCGCCTTGATAGAACCTTTGGCCATCGGCGCCCACGGGGTTGCCCGAGCAGGTATTAAAAAGGGGGAATTTGTATTGATAATAGGGGCAGGCCCGATAGGTCTGGGAACTATTGAATTTGCAAAGATTGCGGGGGCAGAGGTAATTGTAATGGACGTAAACGAAGCACGCCTTAGCTTTTGCCAACAGCATTTAAAAGTAAAACATACTTTGAATGCGCTTAAAGCGAATGTTTTTGAACAACTAAAAGAAATAACAGGTGGCGATATGCCAACAGTTATTATTGATGCTACAGGCAATCAAAAGGCGATCGATAATGCTTTTCAATACCTGGCACATGGCGGCAGGTTTGTGTTGATCGGCCTGCAAAAGGGTGAAATTGCCTTCAGTCATCCGGAATTTCACAAACGCGAAGCCACGCTAATGAGCAGCAGGAATGCTACCCGACAGGATTTTGAGCATGTTATTGCCTGTATGAAAAGTGGACTGGTAGATCCTAAAACCTATATCACCCACAGGGTAGGTTTTGATGAAGTAAAAAGAGATTTTGAAAGCTGGCTTAAGCCGGAGACCGGGGTTATAAAGGCGATGGTTTCGGTGGATTGACACCGGGGAAGACTTACGAAGTTTCGAAAACTTCGTAAGTCTGAAAGGATACCCGGAAAGAATTTAAAATGAACCTTCAGGATAATTTATTCCCTCCAAAAAATCCAGCACCGCTGTGTTAAATTCTCCAGGATGCTCCAAATTTGGCATGTGGCCTGCATCTTCAATAATTACAAGTTTACAGTTTTGCAGGTTTGCTTTTAACTCTTCTGCTTTAGCAACAGGGGTGAACTCATCATCACGGCCAACTATTACCAGGGTCGGTATATCAATTTCTGGAAGTACATCAGCTAAATAATCGATTCTTTCGGCCCGGGCGCGTAAGGCTGTTGCCGCGCCTTTTGGCGATGTTCCTTTCATCATTTTTATAACGTGGCCGGAAACATCTGGCATCGACGCAACATGTAAAGGTTTTATCATTTTGTAGATCGCCTCATCCGCATAAGCATCCATGCCTTCGTTTTCTAAACGTGTTGCCGTGTCATAACGGCCCTGTTTAATTTCGGGGGTATCCAAGCCGGCAAAAGTATCGGCAAATATTAATGTTTTTATCCTGTCAGGCGCCTGTCGGAATATTTCCATAATGATCTGTCCGCCCATAGATAATCCCGCTAAATGGAAGCTTTCAACTTTCAATTTATCCAGCAGATGCAATATATCCGTAGCATAATCCTCAAACCTGGTCGCTTCTTTACCCGGCAGGCTGCTTTCGCCATAACCTCGTAAATCAGGGGTAATAACCTTATACGAATTGGAAAAAGCTTTTATCTGCGGATCCCACATCGTATGGTCAAAAGGATGGCCGTGTACCAATACAAACGGTTGTCCCTTGCCAGCGGCTTCGTAGGCTATTTCGACATGATTGACTTTTGCTGTAGGCATTTTAGTAAAGGCATTACAAATATAACATCATCTAAAAGATCCTTATCAGACTTACGAAGTTTCAAAAACTTCGTAAGTCATTAATTATTAAACTTTACGCGGCGGCAAGTCAAATGCCTGTGCATCGTGCTCAAAATGGCCTTTGTGTGAACCATCGCAAAATGGCTTATTGGCCGACATTCCGCAACGGCAAATAGAAACTATCGTCCTGCCCTGTAAACCGTAGGCGTTGCCTTGCATATCTACTATTTCAAAGTCGCCTTCTATCTTTACCGAACCGTTATTGTTTATTGTAAGTTTTGTTTTTTCCATGACTCTTATTTTGGGCGAAGATAGCAATTGAAGATGTATTTAAACGGCGAAGACGGTAAAGATTTGACAACTTTTAAAAAGTTGTCAAATCTAAAATCTAAGGTGTCCATTGTTATAATATCGGCTTTA
Organism: Bacteroidota bacterium; assembly: GCA_013288235.1. GTDB lineage: Bacteria > Bacteroidota > Bacteroidia > Sphingobacteriales > Sphingobacteriaceae > Mucilaginibacter. The sequence goes on from JABDCF010000142.1 coordinate 6,292, forward strand.
GTTCCTGCCATACATTATTACCAATAATTTTGGCGCCTGCGGCAGTAGGGTGGATGCCGTCGTGCTGGTTTAAAGAAGGTACGCCGCCAACACCTTTTAATAAAAAAGGCACCAAAGTCATATTGTTTTTCGCTGCAAGTGCTGGAAATAACGCCTTAAAATCATTCGCATAAATATTACCCATATTTGGTGGTACCTGCATGCCCAGCATTACTAATTTAGCTTTTGGGTATTTGGTTTTTACGCTATCGATGATGGCTTGCAGGTTTTGGATCGTCTCGGTTACCGGTAGTCCACGCAGCCCGTCATTCGCGCCAAGCTCCAGTACAAAAACATCTACCTTTTGCTTTAGTATCCACGCTATACGGCCCTTTCCGCCTGCCGATGTTTCGCCGCTCAAGCCTGCATTAACTACTTTGTAAGGCAACTTTGCCGAATCAATTTTATTTTGCACCACACCAGGAAATGCTTCAGACGGGTCATCCAATCCATAACCTGCTGTCAGGCTATCCCCAAAAAACAGCACGGTTTTGGTTGAGGAACTATCAGTTTGATCTGTTGTTACCGATGCTTCTGCCGGGGCTGCTTTTTTCTGCCCGCAGGCAGCAAGCAACATCACCGAAAATATTATGCAAACGATCTTTAATTTATACATATTTCCAAGTCTTGAGTCGGAAGCCTAAAGTCTTAAGTCTATAGTTAAGTCGACGAATCACAAGGACTTAAGACTTCGAACTTAAGACTTTCTACTTAAACATTTGTCCTTAATATCTCCAGCGGTGGTTTATTCAATACGCCCCGGCTGTTTAATAAACCAATTACTACCGTTAATAACGATATAACAATGAACAATACTACAGCCGGCAATAAATTAATAGCAAACGGTATCTCGAAACTGTATTTTGCCAGCATCCAGGTACCCGATATCGCAATTACTATACCGGTTAATGCCGATAATGCCCCTAAAAATAAATATTCCAGGGCGGTTATGGTAAATATTTGTTTGCGGCTTGCGCCGAGGGTACGCAGTAAAACACTTTCCTGTATGCGCTGGTATTTGCTGATCCTTACCGAAGCAATAAGCACTACAATACCCGTAATGATGCTGAACGCGCTCATAAAGCGGATGATGTAACTTATCTTATCAAGCAGGTCATCTATAACATTTAAGATCAGCCCAAGGTCGATAACTGAAATATTTGGGAATTTACGCACAACAGCCTGCTGAAATTTTGCCGATACTTTTGGCGACGGTACATGGGTTAGCAGCACATGAAATTGCGGCGCATCTTCCAATACCCCGGTTGGGAAAACTATCTGGAAATTGGTTTGTACTTTGTTCCAGTTTACCTGCCTTATGCTGCCAACCACCGCCGGGATGTTAAGCCCCTGTACGTTGAAAATCAAATGGTCGCCAACTTTTATGTTACTACGCTTCAAAAAATGTTCTTCTATCGAGACCGGTACTTCCTGGCCGGGCGTAGCTTTGCCAACCCAGTCGCCTTTTATTATTTTTTCGGAAGGGGTGAGCGAATCGCGGTAGGTAACCCTGAATTCATTGGCAAAAGCGCGTGGTGTAATATTCAGGTTCGTATCTTTTTTTGCTTCGGCAGCGGTTTTGCCTTTTATTTTTTCGAGTCGCATGGTCACAATAGGCACCTGCTGCAAAACAGGCAGGTGTTGTTGTTTGGTAAGATCAGCAACGGGTTTCTCCTGTCCGGTTTGTATATCAAACAATATCATGTTGCTCTGGTTGCCGCTCGATGACAGGTTGACCTGGCCAATAAGGATGTTTTGAACAAAGAAAAGCGTACAAATAAACGCCGTGCTAAGCCCGATGGAGACGATCAGGATAATAGTCTGATTATTGGGCCGGTATAGGTTGGCAAAACCCTGGCGCCACAAATAGCTCCACGAGTTTTTGATGATGAGCCGCATTACTTTCATCAGCAGCCATGCGATAAAAGTGAGTATTAAAAATGCGATGGATATACCTATGGTAAAAAATATACTCGCCGTCCAGCTGCCCAACTGGAAAAAAGTAAATGTTATCACGAATAAAAGTATCAGCAAATACACCAGCCATCTGAACGGGTCGCGGGAGAGGTTTATGTCCTCGAAGGACATCCGTAGCGTATTTAATGGCGATATATTGCGGATGGATATAAGCGGTAATAATGCGAAAAGGATAGAAATGATCACACCCAAAACAATCCCCTGCCCGATGGCCAGCCAGGAGATATCTGTAGATATGGTGAGCGGCAAAAAATCTTTAAACACCATTGGCAGCAGGTGCTGTATAGCCGAACCCAATAGCGCCCCGGCTATTGAGCCAATGAGGCCGATACCAACGATTTGGATGAGATATATCAAAAATGCCTCGGATGCTTTTACACCCAAGCACCGCATAATGGCAATGGAAGTAATTTTTTCGCGGATATAAATATGAATAGCGCTGGCCACGCCGACACAGCCCAACAATAAAGCTATAAAACCAACAAGTGATAAAAATTTGGTGAGGTCGCCAAAGGCGCGGCCGGTATTTTCTTTCCGGCTTGCTATGGTTTCGTAACCCATGTTTGCCTTGTCAAGCCTTGGGTCGATGTTTTTTACCAGCTTGTCCATTTCCACAGGCCGGTCATACTTATAGTAAAAATTATAGCCGATGCGACTTCCTTTTTTCGAGAGGCCTGTTTGCTCAAGATATTGCAGCGGGATGTAAACGATAGGGGCAACGCTTGCGGCAGCCCCGGTTTGCCCGGGCGCTTTGTTTAAAACGCCTGCTATTAAAAAAGTAACATTACCAACTTTTATGGAATCATTAACATTGGCAAAAC
>JABDCF010000142.1:9138-9462 GCA_013288235.1 Bacteroidota bacterium
AATTGGCATTGAATTGCAGCATCAAGGTTTTATCAACCAGGGCTGTTTTGCCATTTTTGAAGGATACGCCTGCCTGTTCGGGCGTTGTTTCAATACTGCCATAATAGGGAAAGCCACCTTGTAAAGCACGCACCTGCACTAATCTTGTACCGCCACCTTTTGGAAAATAGATCATGGAAACAAACGTCCGCTCTTCCGATCTTTTATCGCCTAATGAATCAAGCAACGGTTTTATACTTGCCTCCGGCACCTGGCCGCCTGATACTTCAAGGTCGGCCCCTATTAATGAAGCTGCCTGGGCATCAATGTCTTTCTCCAGGTTAA
>JABDCF010000143.1 GCA_013288235.1 Bacteroidota bacterium
GCTGGTGAACAAAATGATTTCAGATGTAGCTGAACAAACCGATGGCACAAAGTCAACAGGAACAGCAATTGCGGGCATTAAAACATCGTTGATAGCGACAATCCATGTCCTTCCGGGGTTTGAAAAAGATGTGAAAGAAGCATTAAAGGCTATGGAAATAGCGAGCAACAAAGAAACAGGCTGTGAGCAATTCGTCGCGAATACCCAAAAAGACTCCCCTCAAACAGTTGTTATCTATGAAGCCTATAAAAACGAAGAAGCTTTTCAATTGCATAAATCTTCGTCTCACGCCAAAGCATTCTTTGAGTTTGTAAAAGGTAAAATTGTAAATGACAAAATAGAAACTGTTTTTCTGACAGAATTAAACAGCTCAAAATAAATTGTAAAGCAATGTGGTATCAAACAAAAGCATCTGAGATACTGGGTATTCAATACCCGATCCTGCAAGGGCCGTTCGGCGGCAACCTGTCTTCGGTTAGGCTGGTATCAACAGTATCTAATGCCGGGGGGCTTGGGGGATACGGGGCCTATACATTAAGTCCGCAGGAGATCATAGTAGTGGATCAACAGATCAAGGCGGCAACCGATAAGCCCTACAATATCAACCTGTGGGTTTCCGATACGGATACTTCAGACGGTTCAGTTTCAGATGAGCAGTTTAAGCAGGTTCAGGCTTTGTTCAAGCCTTACTTCGATGAGTTGGGAATCGCGTTGCCCGAAAAACCTGCACCGTTCAAGTCCCGGTTTGAAAACCAGGTCGAGGTGATCCTGCATCAAAAGCCCCCTGTTTTCAGCTTTATGTTTGGTATCCCGGCTGCCGATATTTTAGAGCAATGCCGCAGGCTCGGTATCATTACCGCAGGGGCCGCAACCACGCTGGACGAAGCAATTGCTTTGGAATCGGCCGGGGTTGACCTGATCATCGCGTCCGGATTTGAATCCGGGGGGCACCGGCCATCGTTCCTCGCACCCGCTGAATCATCTACGACCGGCACTTTTGTATTAGTCCAACTGATCAAAGAGAAGGTAAAGACACCGGTTATAGCCGCAGGCGGTATCGCAAATGTAAAAGGTGTTGCCGCAGCATTGGCCCTTGGTGCAGATGCTGTACAGATAGGTACTGCATTTCTGGCAACAGACGAGTCGAACGCTACAGCTATTCACCGGCAAATGTTGTTTTCGGATGCAGCTAAAGATACTACTCTCTCCCGGGCATTTACCGGGAGGCTGGGCAGGGGAATAACCAGCCGGATTGCAAAGGACCTGGTAAACAAGGAAAAAGGGATTCTCCCATTCCCGCTGCAAACGCAGTTTATGTCGCACTTAAGAAAAGCCGCCATTGAGCAGGAAAAATGGGATATGATCTTATTCTGGAGTGGCCAGATAGCCCCGGTACTCAAATATAAAAAAGCTGGTGAGTTAATGAAGTCGATACTGGAAGAAACCACGGCCTGTTTTGACCGGTTAAAAAGCTAAGACAGTGTGGCAGAATAAAACGCTATTAAAAAAAATATCATGATAACTTCAAAAGTATGGTATATAACCGGGGCATCCCAGGGACTTGGACTAAACCTCGTAAAAAAACTGCTTGAAAACGGCTATAGGGTTGCTGCAACTTCCCGCGACGCACATACGCTGAGCAAGGCTGTGGGTTTGATAGACAGGAACCGTTTTCTTCCGCTGGCTGTCGATTTGAATAACCTGGATTGCATTGATGAATCCATACAGCAAACGCTGGCAGCATTTGGACGAATAGACGTGGTGGTTAACAATGCGGGTTACGGAATGACCGGAAATCTTGAAGAAACAGCTGAACAAGATATTCGGAACATTTTTAATGTTAATGTGCTGGCAACAATAGATGTAGTGAAGAGCGTGCTGCCGGTAATGCGCAGCCAGCGATCAGGTTATATCATCAATATCGGTTCGGTGGCAGGTTTTGTGGGTGCCCCCGGCTGGTCAGTTTATTCGGCGACCAAAGCCGCCGTTGCTGCTTTTTCCGAAGTGATCGCGCTGGACGTCAAAGAATTTGGGATCAAGGTCACTGTAGCAGAACCATCAGGTTTCCGAACCGGCTTTTTGACCAAAAACTCACTGGCACTGCTCGCCCCCAAAATCGAGGGTTATGAAGCCGTAAAAAACACACAGGACCGTTACTTGTCAGCGAACGGGCAACAGCCGGGCGACCCTGACCGTGCCGCGGAAATATTTATGGAATTAGCTGAGAGCGCCGAACCACCGATGCACCTCTTTCTCGGGAATGATGCCTATAACCGGGCTTCAAAAAAATTGTCCGAAATGTCCGCGGAACTGCAGCAATGGAAATCAACAACAATCGGCGCGGATTTCAAATAAAGATCGGGAGTTCGCAAAAAATAGAACCGTGATGGATAAGCTAAGAAACTCACGCTGGTTTTCATTGATGATCGTGCTTACAGCCCCCTTCCTATTGCTGATGGATATATTTATCGTCAACATTGTCATACCTCTAGTGCGAAATGCGGCGGCTCCTATAGTTCATTATGGGATATATTAAGGCGAGAATCAAAATTGTGTAAAGAGAACTTGGGTTCGGTGGGTTGCAGCGTTTGAATGATTCTCTTTTTCGTTAGCTTTTAATAAAAAATTATGAAAAAGAGAAAAGCAAAGAGAATCAAACCGGTAAATGATATTCATAATAGTTCGGAAGCATTTATAGCGATAAATGAACGTGAAAGAATTCAAGAAAAAAAGTTGCTTGATCTGATCGCTCAAGTTATGGTTAGATTGACGCTGGAAGAATTTTACGGAGACAAAGATCCACCCTAACAATTATATATTATTGATAGTTAATTAGTTATGTAAATCAGGGAAACTTAATAGCCGTGGGGATTCGAACCCATATGCTATTGATTATCAATATTTTACGAAAAAATGTAAAACAGTTGAGATCAAAAGAAAGCCCCTTAACCAACCGATTTAAATATTTGTAAATCAATTAGTTAAGAGGCTTATTAGTGGAGCCGGAGGGATTCGAACCCTCGTCCAAACATGGTATAAGGTAAGCTTTCTACATGCTTAGCTGCTGTTTAATTGTAGGGAAGGGGAAGGTCAGCCGCTTACCTGTACCGTCTTCCTTAGGTGCTTTGTTTCATCCTGTCATCACACCGCTTGACGGGACTATTTTCGTTTTTCGATGCCCCGGTTGCCGATCCAACAAAACAGAAAACCGGCGGGACAAAAGCTTGCTAAATTCTAAATTAAGCAGCTAAGGCGTAAGTATTTTCGCCATTTGTAAGTTTGAGCGTTCTGATTTAAGCGCTAATTCACCCAACGCGCTGCATGCTTACTTACTTATCTCCATCCTGTCAATTCCGGTCGACCCCATTTTTGAGGTGAAAGCCGAAAGCAAAAAGCTTAAAGCTAAGAACTTCAAAGGTACGATTTTTAGCTGAAAGCAGAAAGCTAAAAGCGAAAAGCCAATTTTGACCCAGATTCGATATAGCTTTCTGCTTTGGACTTTCAGCTTTAGGCTTCCAGGGCTTTTTGCTTTAAGCTTTCCGCTTTAAGCTTTCCCGGGTAAACCTTCAACGCTTCATCCAAACAAACCATTGCTTTCTCAATATCTTCCGTATTCAAAACATATGCCATCCTAACCTCGTTATGCCCGGCGCCGGGGCTACTATAAAAGCCGGTAGCGGGGGCCATCATTACGGTTTGGTTGTTGTAGCTGAAGGTTTCCAGCATCCATTGGCAAAATTTGTCGGCGTTATCTATCGGCAGTTGCGCTACTACATAAAACGCGCCGCCTGGGTTGGGGCAATAAACGCCTTCCATTTTATTTAAAGCATTTACAATAGTGTCGCGACGGGTGGTATATTCTTTATTAACGGCTTCAAAGTAGGAATCCGGTGTATCAACAGCGGCCTCACCCGCAATTTGCTCTACCATACCCGGACTAAGCCTTGCCTGCGCAAATTTCAGCGCTGTGGCAATCACTTTCTTGTTTTTTGTGATCAGGCAGCCTAAACGTGCCCCGCAGGCGCTGTACCGCTTGCTTACGGTATCCATCACGATCACATTTTCATCTATCCCGTCAAGGTGCATCGGCGAAATAAAGCTGCGGCCATCGTAGCAAAACTCGCGGTAAGCTTCGTCCGAAAACAGGTACAGGTCATATTTTAAAGCCAGGGCTTTTAATGCTTCCAGTTCCTCTTGCGAATATAAATAGCCTGTAGGATTATTTGGATTGCAAATGATGATAGCCTTGGTTTTGGATGTGATCAGCTTTTCAAATTCAGCGATCGGCGGCAAGGCAAAGCCATTTTCGATGTAGGAGAGTATCGGTTTAACCTCGATACCACCCTGGCACGCAAAACCATTGTAGTTGGCATAAAACGGTTCGGGGACGATAACTTCATCGCCCGGGTCAAGGCAGGCCATCATGGAGATGGTAATAGCTTCCGAGCCTCCGGTAGTCACAATTATATTTTCGGGTGTGATATTGTAACCTAATTTGTTATAGTATTCCGTTAGCTTTTTACGGTAGGATAGGGTACCCTCTGAAGGCGTATAGGCCCAAACCTTAAAATCGATATTTTTAATGGCATCGAGCATCCCGGCAGGCGTTTCAATATCAGGCTGGCCGATATTTAAATGGTAAACCTTTTTACCCTCAAGCTTGGCCCTATCGGCATAAGGCGTTAATTTACGTATAGGCGATGCGGGCATTTGCTGCCCTTTGTGCGATATTTTTGGCATGGGGCAAATTTAGTGTTTTTAGTCTGAAAGTTGGAAATTCCAATAGCTATCGGGAAAGTAAAGTTGAACAGCCGACAGGCTTTTTAATTAGATAAATTAAATGTAATTTTATATATGGAAACACAAGAGGAGCAAGACAAGAAATTCTTAGACGGGCTGGATGGTTTACAAGAAAAAAACAAGCACAGATTTGATGGCAATTTGTGTGATTATTTCGATGTTAACATAACAAAAAGAAGGATTGATTGGAAAACCAATAAAAGATTACCGACCGATATAGAAATTAATATAGATGTATTAATCAAGAAATTTTATTAATCTGTGTCCAACAATGTATTTAACAGCCTAAAAGTCTATTATGGGATCAACTTTAAACTTACCTGTTATTAAACAGGGTTTAATGCAAAAATCTAATGAACAACTTATTAACATCCTATCATTTAGCCAAGATGATTATCAACCGGAAGTTATAGTTGTAATTAAAGAAATATTGAGTGAGGGGGGAGCCTCGGAACATGATATAAAACTGGCAGATGATAAATACAAATCTATTATTACATCAAAAAACGTTGATCTGAATTATAAAAGACCAAAAGATAAATGGGAAAAAAGAGCCATTAATTTATTGTGGGGAATACCACTTTATATAGTAGGATACTATACAGTTTTTTTGGTTAACAAAATAAACCACCATGTTTATCAGGATAAGATTTATCAGCATAAGGTGTGGGATAGTGCATATACGGCTAAATACTATAACATAGCAGAACAAATAGCGGATTCTACCTTCAATGATGATACCGCAAAAAAAGAATTCTCTAATCTCTTAATTAATGGTTTAAAAACGAAATTCCCATTGGGGCTTAATTCAAGTAAATATGACAGTTTAAATTCAAAAATTCGTTCATTTACCCAAGAATGTTTGTCAAAAGTGTATAAAGATCATCCTAATTCTTTAAAAAGAAAAAATACACTGTGAAATATTGAAAGAAAAATCCGAATTGTTCTTTTAAAAACAAGCACTATCTAAGATGGAACCCAAAGACTATATAACAATTGTTGCCGTTTTATTAAGCCCATTACTTGCAGTACAAGCCGAAAAATTTATAGAACGGACAAGAAACAAAAAAAACCGTAAAGTCCAAATTTTTAAAACTTTAATGGCCACACGAGGGTCAAAGTTATCGATTGAACATGTTACAGCATTGAATCAAATTGATTTAGAGTTTTATGGAAACAGGAAATTCTTTTATGAAAACAAGAAATACAAAAAAGTCCTAAATGCTTGGAAGGAATATTTTGACCAATTACGTGTGGAATTTAACCTCGAAATAGAGAGTGAATTTAAAGCTTGGAATGAAAAAACAGAAGATTTTTTAGCCAATTTATTATTTGAAATGGGTGAATCATTAGGATATTCTTTTGACAAGGTGACAATAAAAAGGAATGCCTATACACCAAAAGGGCATTTAAAAGTTGAATATGAAGAACAACAAGTTAGAAGTTTATTAATTAAAATTTTAAACGGTGAAAGTTCCATATCTACTTTGCAAGTAACTTCTAATGAAGCAGTGGAGCGTAGCAACAATGCAGTCGATAGAACCGCTGAACTTCAATTATTACTGATAGAACATTACAAAAATGGAAAGCCTATCAATGTTAAGATTAATAAAGAATAAAATACGATTATCCTTATCAGGGACAGTCGTTTATGCAACGCGTATTAAAACAATATTGGTTTAATGCATAGGCTTGCAGGGTTGCAAGCAAACATCCTGCTAAAATTAACTTACCTAAACCTACTGTCATCCTCTTGATGAATCAATTTATCAGCCAACCCAATTTAATGTTTTCCGGTTAAGCATAATCATAGTGTGCAATTTTAGGAGGGTTTTGAAGAAAGGCTTTTTTTGCAATAGCTAAATCAAAAGATGATTGTAAACGCACCCAAAACTTAGCCGAACCACCAAATACAGTTTCTATTCTTAATGTAACATTAGGTGTTATTGAAGCCTTGCCATTCATTATATTAGATAATGTGGGCCGGGTAATTCCTAACAACCCCGAAGCTTTCCCAATTGTTAAACCCCGCCCGTCAATCAATTCCATTTTTAATATTTCGCCAGGGTCCGATAATTCCATATTTCTTTCCATTTAAGTAAATTTAATGAGTGTCTAAATAATCCAGATCAAAAGTAAAGTCCGAAAGTCAAAAACGTAATTTTCCCCAACCCCTCTTTCCACCGCAGGTGAAGAGAGGGTGGTCGAGCGAAGCAAAGACCGGGTGAGTAAACTATGCGAGCGACATTAACGCACATGCATTACGTTAATATATGGCGCATAGTTTACTCACCCCCGAATGCGCTTCGCTGTTCGCCCCTCTCTTCGGCAAGCCGGAAAGAGGGGTAAAAGTCAACGTCGTTACATAAACGCAAAAAAGACACGGAAAACCGTGTCTTTTTATAATATCGTTCCAAAAAGTCTCTCCGCCAATTTGGCGGGGGAGATTTAGAGGGGGCTTTACTTCCCCGTGCTCGAAGCCGGTTTTGCAACCACTTCGCCAACAATAATTAAATTTTTTGTAGGTGTTGTAGCATTTGATGTTACTACAATTGTTTTTGTAAATGCCTGTACAAATGCGGCATTAAAAGTAATTTTAATTAAACCTTTTTCGCCGGTTTTTACCGGGGTCTTGGTGTAATCGGCTATGGTGCAACCACATGTAGGTTGTACGTTGGCCAAAATAAGTGGCTCTTTTCCAACGTTAGTGAATTCAAAAATTGTGGTAACAGGTGTGCCCACGGGAACTTTACCAAAGTCGTGCTTTTCTTCGTTGAATTTAAATTCGGGTTTTTCGTTATCTTGCGCCCGTGCAGTGGATGCAGTAGCGGCAAAGCCGATCATTACCGCGCATATCATTAATATTTTTTTCATTTTTATATAATGGTTTTGTATTTGATTATTACAAATATAAAAGGATTAATGCAATTTAAAAACTATTAGTAAAACTTGATGTTTTATAGGTTATAATTACCAATTACAAAATAGAATTTTATAATTTTACCGCCTTAACAAAATTTTATATGCCCGAAACTGCAATACACGCTACAGGACGGCTGAATACCGCCGAACTCAGTTTTGATGATTTTAAAAAAATAGTGATCAACGATTACCGTATTGGCTACGAAAGTCGCCAGGCAAGTTTGATCGGACGAAGGGAAGTATTAACGGGCAAGGCTAAGTTTGGCATATTTGGCGATGGCAAAGAAGTTGCCCAACTGGCTATGGCAAAAGCCTTTAAAAAAGGCGACTGGCGCGCAGGCTATTACCGCGACCAAACCTTTATGTTTGCTACCGGTATGAGCAACCTCCTCGAGTTTTTTGCACAGCTATATGCCTATCCTGATATTGAAAAAGACCCTGCATCGGCGGGCCGGCAAATGAATTGCCATTACGCAACACGTTTTGTAAATGCCGATGGCACCTGGGTAAACCAGGCCGAAACCATGAACTGCGCCGCCGATATTTCAACAACCGGCGGCCATATGCCGCGCTTACTTGGCCTGGCTTACGCTTCAAAGCTGTATAGGGAAAACAAAGAGTTAGCCTACCTTGACAAATTCTCGTTAAGCGGCAACGAGGTTGCTTTCGGCACCATTGGTAATGGTTCAACTTCCGAAGGGTTGTTTTTTGAAGCGCTGAATGCCGCAGGAGTATTACAAGTTCCAATGGCGATTTCTGTTTGGGATGATGAGTATGCAATTTCTGTTCCTGCCAAACTACAAACCACCAAAGAAGATATTTCCGAAATATTAAAAGGCTTTCAGCGTGAACCGGGCACAAATGGTTACGAAATATACAAAGTACGCGGCTGGGATTATGTGGCGCTTTGCGAAACTTATGAACGGGCCATTGCCCTTTGTCGTAAAGAGCATGTGCCGGTTTTAATACACATTATTGAGATGACACAGCCGCAGGGGCATTCTACATCAGGTTCTCACGAGCGGTATAAAACTAAAGACAGGCTTGCCTGGGAAGATGAGCATGATTGTCTACTGCAAATGCGTAAATGGATGATAACCTCCGCTGTTGCCACCGAAGCGGAAATGGACGAGATTGAAGCAACGGCAAAAAAATATGTCCGTGATTGCCAACGGCAGGTTTGGAATGAGCTATCGGACGAAATTCGCCTGGAATTGAACGAAGGCGCCCGCCTGATTGAAAAATTAGGTGAACATGTGCCG
>JABDCF010000144.1 GCA_013288235.1 Bacteroidota bacterium
CATAAAAACCAAAGAAATAACACCCGGCGTTGGCAGCAACAACTGGGCTATTAGCGGCAGCAAGTCGGCCACCGGCTATCCCATTTTGGCTAACGACCCGCATTTAAATTTAACCTTTCCATCTATTTGGTACCAGGTACAGCTATCGTCGCCAACGGTAAATGTAAATGGGGTGTCGTTGCCTGGAGCGCCGGGTATGGTGATTGGTTATAACCAAAATATAAGCTGGGGTGTTACCAACGTGGATGCCGATGTGCTGGATTGGTACCAAATTAAATTCAAAGACACTACAAAAAACGAATACTGGTACAATAACCAATGGAACAAGGTAAATAAACGCGTTGAAGTAATAAATATACGCGGCGGTAAACCACTTATCGATACGGTTAGGTACACAGTACAGGGGCCTGTAGTTTATGAGGACACCCTGCAAAAACCTAAAGGGTACCAAACCGTACCTGTTGGCAATGCATTACGGTGGATAGCACATGATGAATCGGACGAGTTTATGTGCTTTTACTTGTTAAATCGCGGAAAAAACTATGCTGATTACCGCAAAGCGCTTACTTATTATACTGCCCCCGCGCAAAACTTTATTTTTGCAAGTAATGATAAAGACATTGCCATTACCCCAAATGGCAAATTCCCGTTAAAGTTTAAAGACCAGGGCAAATTTATATTGGATGGCAGCGACCCTGCCAACGACTGGCATGGCTGGATACCGGCAGACCAAAACCCAACAGTTAAAAACCCACCGATGGGTTTTGTGCGGTCGGCTAACGAGTCGCCAACAGACCCAACCTATCCATACTATATCAACTGGCGGTACGAGCAATATTACCGTGGCAAACGTATCAGCGACAAGCTAACCGCGATGAAAAATGCCACCGTCGACAGTATGCGGATAATGCAAATGGACAATTACAGCATACTGGCGCAAGATGTTTTATCCACCATGGTTAAATATCTTGATACCTCAAAAATGGATAAGGAGCAATTGAAAGCGTTTGATATTGTTAAAATATGGGACAGGCATTATGCGGCAAACTCCATAGGCGCCAGTATTTTTGATAATTGGTGGTACAATTTTTACAATTTGGTATGGGGTGATAAGTTTGAGATAAAAGGAACATATCTAAAATACCCATCATACGACCGTACTGAAAAACTACTTTTAACTGAGCCAAATTCAAAATGGTTTGATAACACAAAAACCCCGGCAAAGGAAACCTGCGCCGATATAGTAACACAATCGTTTTATAGTGCTATAAGCCAGCTGGTTAAAACGCATGGCCAACCCGGAGACAAATGGCAATGGGGGCAGGTGAAAGAAACTTTTATCAACCACCTGGCCAATTTGCAAGGGTTTGGTACCGGTGACTTCTCTGCTGGCGGCAGGGGCGGCGTAATAAATGCGCTTCGTAATGGGAACGGCCCCTCGTGGCGCATGGTAGTACAAATGGGACCGGAAGTAAAAGGTTATGGTGTTTTTCCAGGCGGCGAGTCTGGCAATCCCGGCAGTTTTTACTACCGCGATATGTTTGAAACGTGGAGAGATGGAAAGCTGAATGAGTTGTTATTTTTAAAGTCGGCTGATGAAAATTCGGGAAGGGTTAAGGCAACTTTAACATTGAGTAGTAAGTAAGGTATCTTGGGTTATAAAAAAATACTGATATGAATATTAAAAATTCTTTTTCATTCGATAACAAAATTCAAAAAGTCTCTCCGCCAATAGGCGGAGGAGATTTAGAGGGGGCGGCTTTATGTTGTTTTTGATCATCCTTATCCTATCATTTATCTCCAGCTACATTTTGCCATGGTGGATGGCTGCTGCGATAGCTTTATTGACTGCTTATTTCATTGGAAAAGCACCCGGAAGATCATTCCTCTCCGGTTTTGGGGCAATATTCGTAGTTTGGACGATATTAGCGTTGATTAAAAGCATCCCCAATGATAATATACTTGCAGACCGGGTTGTTCAGCTATTTCCATTGCCGCATAACTGGATATGGGTTTTGGTAGTAACTGCTTTTATTGGCGGTTTGGTTGGCGGTATGGGGGCATTATCGGGGGCGTTGATAAAAAGGGCGTTCAGCAAATAGTAATAAATTCCAAATAATTCTGTTTTTAGTATTTCTATAGATTTAAACCTAATCAAATGGATGGTACAATACATATAAACCAGGCTATCAACGCCGAGACAAAACAAAAAGCAGCGACAATCGACCACGCTATTCAGCCTTATGTTTATGCAAGTGTTTTTTCATCCCTGTGCATTATTGTTGGGTTGATATGGGATATCTCCTGGCATACCAGCATTGGCCGTGATGGTTTGCTTGCGCCGCCGCATGATGTTATTTACCTCGGGGCAATATTTTCAGGATTATTTTCTTCCTACCAGATACTCCGTACCACCTTTTTTGGTTCAGTTGCAGAGAAGCAGGCAAGCGTGAAATTTTGGGGCATATTTTATGGTCCGCTGGGCGCGATGTTTTGCGTATGGGGCGCCATAGCCATGCTTACCTCCGCCCCTTTTGATGACTGGTGGCATAATACTTATGGCCTTGATGTGGTTATCCTTTCACCGCCGCATACCTTACTGGCTTTAGGTATGATGATGATACAGTTTGGGGCCATGATAGCCGTATTATCATCATCGCATGCAGCAAAAAGCTGCAGTGGTACGATGCATAAGGCGCTATTTATTATCGCATCGGGTTTATTGATGACTACCTTGTATTGCTTATTCTCCGAATATTTGAATAAAGCACGTTCACATAGCGCAGTGTGTTATATTGTGGGTGCGATACTTTTCCCTCTGTTTTTAATTGCAGTTTCGCGGGCATCAAAAATAAAATGGGCCGCAACCGGTACAGCCGCTGTGTACATGTTTGTTTTGTTGATGATGCTTTGGGTTTTACCCATCTTCCATGCTACGCCCCGCCTGGGCCCGGTTTTAAATCATTTCGACCATTACCAGCCTTTTCATTTCCCGCTGCTGTTGGTTATACCTGCTTTGGCTATAGATATTGTGTTTTTCAGTTTAGAAAATAAAAAACCATTCGTAAAAGTAACCCTGGCAGCGTTGCTGTTTTTATGGTTGTTTTTTATAGTACAATGGTCTTTCGGCGGTTTCCTGCAAACCTCGCCGTATGCCCGAAACTGGTTTTTTGGCTCGTCTGCCTGGTATTTTGGCGCAAACCCCGACTGGCCATATCGCTATGCTTTTCATCCCCAAAGAATTGACACAGGTTTTGACCTGGTAAAAGGCATGATGATAGCGGCTGTATTTGCTATAATTGCGGGATCACTTGGTAATAAATGGGGCGGATGGATGAAGAGGGTACAGAGATGAGGGTGATAAAATTCTGTCTTTTTGCCTGCCTTCTTTTTATAAGCGCTTCGCTTTATGCACATGTTGGTAGCCCTGGTGTAATTTACCAGGGCAAAGCAGGGCCTTACACCATCATGGTAAACGTAACCCCACCTGATGTTATTCCGGGCACTGCCAATACCTCTATTTATATCGACAACCAGCAGGTTTACCATGTTTACCTTCAGCCTGTTTACTGGTATGCCGGCGATAAAGGTTCGCCGAAAGCAGATGAAGCCTTGCCAGTTAAAGGTACGCCCGGCCAATACCAGGGGCTGGTGTGGCTGATGCAAAGCGGCGTAGCAAGTATGCGCGTAACCGTTGACGGCCCGCTTGGCAAAGGTTCGGCCATTATACCTGTTATGGCGGTATCCACCGCGCAACGGACAATGCCGGCTTCGCTTGACTGGAGCCTGGCGGCATTGGGATTACTGTTGGTTGTATTGATGATCACCATCATAGGCGCAAGCGTATCCGATGGCGTGGCTACTCCCGGTAATACCACAAAAGCATCTGCAATAAAAAAATATATAGCAATGGCTGTAGCAGCCTTAATCCTGTTTGCCATTTTATATGGTGGCTCAGCCTGGTGGAATTCATGGAGCAGCAACTACCGCAGGTTTATGTATAAACCGCCGTTAGCACATACCAGTATTTTAAACGATGGCAAGCAATTGGTTTTACAGCTACACATCGATACGGCATGGCTGCGAAAAAACAACTGGCCGGTTAGCTATATCGTGCCCGATCATGGTAAATTGATGCATCTGTTTTTGGTACGGGAAAAAACAGATGATGTTTTCGCCCACCTGCACCCCGAACGTACCGATAGTGCCGGTTACCAGGTGGCATTGCCCGAGCTGCCTGCCGGCCGTTATTTAGTTTTTGCGGATATAGTAAGATGGAACGGTTTTATGGAAACCATAAGCGATACAGTAACTATTCCCAACAAGGCTGGCGCACAGGTTCCGCCAATTGTTGGCGGGGCGTTAAACTCCGATCCCGATGATACTTATGTTATATCAAACTCTATAAACGATCTTAAAAATCCTTTAACCGGGCGGGTATCCTTAATATGCGGCAAACCGGGTACCGAAATGAAACTGGAAGACGGTTCAACCGCATTTTGGCAGCATACCGCCAATACCTCTTTTGAAGCGGGAAAAATATACCCGCTTACTTTCGCTATCAGGGCCCCATCGGGCAAACCGGCGAAATTACAGCCATACATGGGGATGATGGGCCACGCGGTAATATTAAAATATGATGGCTCGGTATACGTTCATTTACACCCGGTAGGCACCTATTCTATGGCCTCACAGGAAATTATTCAAAACCGCATCAAAGGGAGCGGTAAAATACCTCCGCTGCCGGAACCATCAGCTTTCAGGGACAGTATTGACCACCTGATCACGAGGATAAAGGCTATGAGTGAGAATGAGCGTAATGCTTATTTAAATGCAGGTATGAAAGGAATGGCTATGCCCGGAATGGATGGTATGGTTACTTTTCCTTACGCTTTTCCAAGCCCCGGCAATTACCGCATCTGGATACAAACAAAACGCGATGGTAAAATATTGAATAGCGCTTTTGATGCAGTGGTGGAGTAGCGATTTATCCTCTTAAAAACAAAAAATGGTGTTATAAAGCTAAATTTGATCCTGCTTTATAACACCATTACGGTATTGTATCTTACAATGCGCCCAGGCTTTCTTTCAACATCTTAACCGCCTCGGCATTACTTTTTGCACTGTCAAATATTTCGCGTGAGTTCATGCTATCGCCGTAATATGCGGCATTGGCTTTTTCATCGATGGCCAAATCTGCACCATTGATGCTGATGCCGGCAAATAAACCACGGCTGCGTGAGTACGAGTAAACTTCGGCCTCCATTTTATAGTCGGTACTGGCCGATGTGCTGCGGCCAACGGGGCCGGCTGCGGCTGAGGCATCGCCACCGATGGTAAAATCACCTTTTTTAACTTTAGCAAGCACACCTTTATGGCGGAATACCAATACAAGGTCGACCGATTGTACACCAATCTGCAAACCGAAACTACCGCCGGTAAGGGTAACAAAAACCGGATCGCTCCAGCTGCCATCGTCAAGCTTTACCATAGCAATGCCCCTTCCGCGTTTACCGCCTACTACAAAACCTGCATTAAGCATATCAGGGATAATAACAATGCCTTTACAATCGGCTATCAGGTCGTGAGGGATAGTCTCTTCCATCTTGCCAAAGTCTTTTAAAACATTAGTGGCCTTATGTATCCTTTCCGTCTCCTTACTTTCATCAATTTTTGCAGATGCCATTATAAGAACCATACTTAGCAACAAGGGAACGAATAAAAATTTCAGTGTTTTCATGGGGTTGTTCTATAAACTAAAAAGTTTCAAAATTAAATTATAGTATCAATGTAACAACCCTAAAAACGCATGCTTGTTTCTTTTTATTGGATGATGCTGTTATTTAACCCTTTCAATTTTGCAAATAAAACAACAGGCCTGCGCATTGCGGGCGTGCAGGTATTCCACATCGGGCTGCTGTTCAAATATTTCAACGATCAACTCATCCACATCGGCGTGGCCAACCAGTTTTGTAAATATCATTTGCTGATCGGTACTATATCCAATGAGTGATAACGGAAAACTCGTTTTATTAGCTTTGATTTCAGGTGGGAAGCGATATATATCAGCATATTCCTCTGTCCCATCATCGCTATTTATAAAAACAGGGCCAGGCTGGTTAAAGGCGTTGTCAATTTCAAAAGGACTATGTGTTAATAATAAACGCTTGTCCACCCCTTTTTCAAATGGCTTCAATGATACCCGGCATGGGCCCGACCCTGCTGCAATTTTCTCAATTACATCATGGCCGAAATCATCTTTCATGGTTGCTTTTATCTTTTGAGCGTAAGCCTTTGAGATAGGCACTATTTTAAATTTGTTCATCGTTTTAATAATTTTATAAAGCAAATCTCAGCTTAAATAGGGCCGTATAAAACCCGATACTTGCTCACCTGACTCGGATTTAAGGATTTCCCGGATCGATGCGATGGAAAATGGATATGAACGGAAATAATCCAAAAAATCATTAAAATCCATAAATCCCGGTCTATCTTTGGCCCGATGAACAAACAGCAGGTATTTTCTATAAAAACGGAGCAGCAATTTAATGAGGTTGCTCTGTACGTATTTCGTCACCAGGCTGAAAATTGCATTATTTATAAAGAGTTTATTAATGGTTTGTGCGTTGACGCGATGAAGATCAATGCAATCGATCAAATACCTTTTTTACCGATTGAATTTTTTAAATCGCATGCCATTCTAAGTGCACCTACGCCTGTGGAGGTTACTTTTACCAGTTCAGGCACAACAGGAATGCTTACCAGCAGCCATTTTGTTACTGATGTTAGCTGGTATGTACAAAGTTTCCGGTCGGCTTTCAAGTTGTTTTACGGTGATATTGAAGCTTATACGATACTGGCCCTACTGCCCTCCTACCTGGAACGTGAAGGTTCATCACTGATTTATATGGCCGATGACCTGATAAAACAATCAAATAATCCTGATGCCGGGTTTTTCCTTTATAACCATGAGGAACTTTACCATCAGCTTAAAAAACAACAAAAAGCGCAAAAACCTACCTTATTGATAGGGGTTACTTTTGCCTTGCTTGATTTTATTGAAAACTACACACTTAATTTCCCCGAGTTGATAGTAATGGAAACCGGGGGGATGAAAGGCCGCAGAAAAGAAATGATACGCGAAGAACTGCACGAGCAATTATGCAATGGCTTTGGCGTTGATGCAATACACTCGGAATATGGCATGACGGAACTTTTATCGCAGGCCTACTCCAAAGGGAACGGTATTTTTAACTGCCCGCCATGGATGAAAATAATTACCCGCGATACCAATGACCCGATAACCTTACTGAATAACGATAAAGCAGGAGGCATTAATGTGATCGACCTTGCAAACATAAATTCATGCTCATTTATTGCCACGCAAGACCTTGGCAGGGTTTATGCTGATAATTCGTTTGAAGTATTAGGCAGGTTTGATAATTCGGACATCAGGGGATGTAATTTGCTGATCGCGTAAAACTTAACTTGCAACTAACATAATATTATTATTTTTGCAGCCACTATTAAATCAATACCATGATCGAAAAATTTTTGACCGAAGAACAAGACCCTAAAGCTGTAGAAAAAATTTACATGCGTTTGGCAGATCTGCTTACAACGGGCGAAGAAATATTATATATAGCGGTACAAAAAAAGCCAATCGTAAATTTATTTCCTGATTGCGTTGCGCTTACCAACAAACGTATTTTATTTTTCACCCCTGCCAACCTGGGCCTTACTATAAAATTTGTTGATTTTGTTTGGAAGGATATTATAGATGTTTACACTAAGGAAGAAATAATAGGCGCCATTTTTAGTGTAAAAACCACCAACGGCGCCGAAATGGGTGTGGATTACCTGCCAAAAGTACAAGCCCGCAAGTTATACCAATACGCCCAGGAACGCAAAGAATCAGAGCGTGAGGCGCGCCGCCTGCGCGATCTCGAAGAAAAACGTGCAGAATCAGGATCGATACAGTTTGATAACGGTGCTCGCGTCAGTGCCCAGCAGCCTGTAGTACCTGTTGCTCCTGCGCCAGAGCCGGAACCAGTTTACGAACCAACGGCCGCACCACAGCAACCATCGTTCCACGAAAGCCCGAAACCAGATGAGCTTACCGAAAAACTAAAAAAACTAAGGATGCTGTTTGATAACGGCCTTATCTCACAGGAAGAATATAACCACAAGAAGCTTGATTTGTTAAGCGACTTATAAACGTCATTGGTCATTGGGTCATTTACTCATTATTGAATATCCAAATGACCAATAACTAAATGACCCAATGACTACCCCAGCCGCTTATCAAAATCAAAAGGTGCTTTCTTTAAAATTTTAACTTTTTGCATACCCGGGTGCAGCGGGTTCAGCAAGTAATTATATTCGTCAGGCACGATGGATGAGGGCATTTTCATTAATAAATACGTGCGTTTAACAAGAAACTCATCACCTATCTTGCTTAAAGCCATCGGTGGCGATATGTCCTGCCAGTTGTGCGGTAAATCGTCAATTTCAACATTTGTAATGCTATTATCCGGCACTTCTATTTCAACAAGGCAATAATTGTCGGGGATCATTAATGGGGGCAAGTGTACCAAAACCTCTAAAACAGCAAGTGAACGTAATGATGCAAGATAAACGGCTGATTTACCCTCGCTGTTCCAGCGGCCGCCATATAACCGGGCGCCTGTGCCACTAAGGTCATCGGCATAGCTACAGTTTACAATACGGTAAAGTACCATCAGGCAAAAATACCGTGCTCGATGCGGCCAAGCTCTTTAAATACCAAATTAAAACCGGCAGAGGTATCAAGCATTGAAACCGGCGCTTCGCCATTAAAAATTAGGTTTGGGGCTTTAACCCATAGCTTAAATTTATCCATAGTGCCAAATACCTCT
>JABDCF010000145.1 GCA_013288235.1 Bacteroidota bacterium
TAAAGCTATTGCGGGGCTTGCAAAAGGAGTTAAACAAAATCCGATACATATAATGAATAATGCTTTACGGGTATTTTCGCCCACATTAAGTAATGGGCCGTTGGGGGTGCCGGTTAATTGACTTTGAGTTTGCATTGTATTATTTTGCAACAAAAGTCGGCCATTTAATGATCCGGTTTTTATCACAAAACACAATGCCCGATAACTTTAAGTTATCGGGCATTGAAACAATATTAGTTTAATAAATAATCGCTACCTATCCGATTCAACAATATCTCCGCTATCAATACGGCTTCTTTTTACGGGTAAAATTACAGTTCCGCGGTATAACTTATAGTCGTTAAAGTATGAGGGGATACCCTCTGCAGCAAACTGTTTGGGATTGTTAATAACTGTATAATGAAGGCGCGGGTACACCGCACTGCCCGAAAAACCTACTGTACCTATTTGCTGGCCGCCTTTTACTATTTCGCCGGCCCGCACGCTAATGCTCCCTTGTTCTAAATGTTGCATTACGCTATACTCGCCGTTGCCATGGTCAATTATTACATAATTACCCATTCCTTTCTGATCCGCATCCGGCGCCAATTTTGGCTGCTGAATAATTTTGCCATTAAATTCATTATCGGGGATATTGTTTTGCACCTCCACCACTTTACCATCCGAAGGAACATAAACCTGTTTCCCAAAAACATACCAGTTTTCTTTTTTAAACGGCGAACCGTGGTACATGCTGCCACTTGCATCAATACTCATCAGATCGTAGGCATAACGGTTTGAATTTTTGGATGATACAGCATCTGTTCCAGCAGCATCAACCCCTTCCCTGCGATGGTCCGAATAAAAATCATGCCCGTCCCATACAATTATTTTACCTTTTAACGGAAGGCGATAGTCATTTTTTGCAATATATACCTGTGGTACTATCATTTTTATAGCTGATAGATCGTAATCCATGGGTAAACGGTGTTCGTTATTATCTTTTTGTTTTTGATTATCAGCATAATTAAAAAAGAACCCATATTTTAAACTTGATACGGTTACATCGGGTGTAAAAGTGTGGAAGGGATTAAAAATGCTAATTGTTTCACCTGGTTTTATGACTGTGTTGCCCAATACATCAATATCCGGCGACTGTTTGCTGTGATCCATAAATTTGCGTTGTACCAATTTACCTGTTGGGTCCATCACAGCTATTTCTATCGAGCTCAACTCAAGTACGTGTTTAGTTTCGTTTTTGATGGTTATATCAAAATTCAAATAGTACCCATAAATATCTTTTTCAATTAATGGCCTTGGCGGCGTTATTTTAATTGATGCAACGTTTGAAGAATCAGTTTTGGGATCGCTGTAACGAGAGATATTATTATTGTTTTTAAAACTATTTAATAGCAATAAAAAGCATATCAAAGTTAAATTTTTAAGCATTGGAAAGGTTTTAATCAAATCTGGTTAATTAATGCCTTTGCTATTGTTACCTGTTTGAAAATCAATAGCAAAAGATTTAAACAATGACGGTTTATACGCTAATTAAGATAAAAAGTTGCGTTGAACGAAAGACGGAGCCGGGGTATGGCCGTAGTTAAAACAAGCGCAATATTTTGCGCCCGTTTTATGCGGGATAAATGGTGCGTTTATTTGAATTTTTAATGCGTGGATGCAAGTATTATATCATCCCTTTCACGGCTTAAAAAAGTCGAGGTTTTTTGTTTTGAGCATAAATGCCTGGAAAGCTATTAAAAGTGCCCCGCATACACCAGCAATGATAAGCGATTTTGTATGCACACCTAAATCCATGGCTCTATTAAAACATCCAAAGCCGAGTGGTAAAAACAGCAGGATCGCCGTAAACAGGCCGGGTGAAAACTTTCGTTTTGAGCGGATATATGGCACAATGTGAAAAAACAAAGCATCAACGGCCATTAATGACGGAAAGATAAGACTGAAAGTAGGGTGCGACCAGCCTACTTCGGCGCAAGCCAGGCCCACGAATAGTATAGCTAAGTTTGCCACATAAAAGATATTCCAATCTATATCAAGTTTCAGGATCTTCTGTGCCCAGGTTTTCCAGTCATAGGTATATTCCTCTAAAATATGTAAAGCGTAGGCGGCTAAAGCTACCCAGAAAATGTAGTCAGGATTCATCAATTGCGGGTTTGAACTCTGAAGATAGGTAAAATTATTTAATTAAAGGACAAAAAGTCTAAAGTCGCAAGTCTGGAGTCTTAAGTCAAAAGTGGATTTAAGCTTAAGGCTCCAGACTTTCGACTTAAAAAGGTTGCTCCAGCCGCCATGCAGAGCCGGGGTCATTATTATTAACAAGTATAAGGTTGTTGTTTGCAAGGCCTAAATAGCCACCGGTTTGGGCGTTTTTTATCCTGAAAACATTAACTTCCTGAGTTGCTTCCATTGCCCACATACTGCCCTGTGACTGGGGGTTCCCCGAAATAACTATATAGCCATTATTAGTATCTATAAAATTCCCTTTCCACCTGTTTTTTATGTTAAAGTAACTTGTTCCAGGTACCGGCGTAAGCTGCCACTGGGCGCTCCACCAGCCATTATTAATCGTTGAGCTTAACGGCGGGCCCGTTTGAATGTTGATATAGGTATTATTAAAAAGGTTTTTGAACCTTAAAAAGCCTTGCATATTAACTGACGGTGGGGCATTATTAGGGGCGAACCCAGGATTATCGACATATTGAGGAGGGGCGACAGGCGCTGCAGGATTGGCAAAGTAAATTGCCTGTACGTTCGGTAGCTGGTTTAACGGTACAATTACAATTTCATCCACTGCGATAGTTTGCCCCGCCTGTACCCAATAGCCAACCTGTGTTAGTCGTTTAACTTGTATAAACCTGTTTGATTGCGGGTCCCGTTCACTAACAAACGTATACGTTTTATACGGAGCTGCATTTATTAAAGCAAACCTGGAAGTTAGCCTGGCGCCGGTAGCATTTAGAATAAGAAACTTAACCAGGAGATCAAATGTATTACCAGGCCGGTTCCAGCCATCCCTGTATGGTATAATTAGCGGAACATTGGCGGTATTGGTTACATAAAAGCTTATGGAATAACGGCTGAAATCACCTTTATTACTTACGGCTTTTATTTCCTGCGATTTGATATGGTAACCTATTTGCAGCCCGTTGATAAGTAAAGGAGTTGAATCGGTAACGGGGTAAGTTTGCTGAGCCCATGACCTGCTGATAATGAGCGCAAACAACATCAGTAATAATTGTTTTTTATTCATGATAAAAGCTTTAAGAATATTTAAATATATAGATAATATACCCCTCGTGCTATGGGTAAAATATCCTATATTTTACCAGTATAAAATATCTTACGTATTATTTATCACTTGATCCACCAATGCAAAAAGGGGGCCATACCAATCCGGTACGCCCCCTGTAATATTTGTCAGAGAAAAATAAAATACTTAATCCAGGACCCCGAATTTACCTGATTGAAATTCCTGGAAGGCATCTTGCAATTCGCGCTGTGTATTCATCACAAAAGGGCCATACTGTGCTATTGGCTCATTAATAGGTTCGCCGCTTAGTAATAAGACAACACTTCCCTTCTCGGCACTTATGGTTATTTCTTCCCCTTCGTTTTTAAACAAAACAAAGTCATGCTGGCCCGCTTTTTCGCCGTTAACTGTTACTTCACCGTTAACCACTAATAAAACGGTGTTATGGGTAACAGGTATGGTTGTTGTTAATTTTCCACCATTATTTAAGCGGATATCAAACATATTTACCGGTGTAAAAGTAGTAGCGGGGCCTTTCTGTTCGTTAAAAGTACCGGCAATAACGTTTACAATGCCGCTATTGTCAGCAAGTGTAACCTTCCCCATCTGATCGGCTGTTATGGCCTGGTATTGAGGGTTTGTTAATTTGTTTTTTGCAGGCAGGTTTACCCAAAGCTGTATCATCTCAAACGGGCCGCCTTTTTTCGAAAACTCTTTTTCATGGTATTCCTTATGCAGGATGCCAGCACCGGCGGTCATCCATTGTACATCGCCTGGGTTAATTACGCCGCTGTTCCCGGTACTGTCGTGATGTGCCACACTGCCTTTATAAGCAATAGTAACGGTTTCGAAACCTTTATGTGGATGCACATCCACCCCGCGAAGGTGGTCCGACGGGCCGAAATCATATTCCGCATTAAAATCCATCAGCAAAAATGGGCTTACCCTGTGCTGTGTAAGTTCGGCATTGGGGAAATAATTAAAAACCCTGAACCCATCGCCAACCATACCAGGCCGGGCCGGGCGGCTATATATTCTTTCAATTTGTTTTTTCATTTTCTGTATCCTTATTTATATACAAAGATACGGTTGAAATAGAAGATGGAGACTTGATGTGGGTTAAGAAAAGATTACAAAAGAGCTGTTTGTTATGCCCCATTACGCTTTTAACCTATCTTTTATACATTGCCATGTAGACCTATTTGAACTTCACAAAAAAATACAAAACAAGATAGCCTGATCTTTGTTACTTAAAACAACGACGTAAATTCCCTATCAGCCTAAAACTATTCTTTAGGAAGCAGGCGCACTGCAAGCAGGCTCGAGCAGAGGCTTATAAGTAAGATTATTATTAAAGCGGCTATAACAAAGGCAATTAAGAATCTAAATGTACACGTTATATTTATAAAAAAGAAAATATTTTTCGTCTTTTTCTATTTAACTGTTTATTTGACGGTTAAGCAACTATAAGGCAAACCTGATTGTAGAAACCGCACCAAGCCCTGGCCCGTCACTTTTTATCTCGAATGAGCCGGAATGGCTTTCAATTATTGTTCTGCAATTGTATAAGCCCAGCCCGGTTCCATTCTTTTTTGTGGTAAAACCTCTTACAAAAAATAAGTTAGCTGTTTTAGTATCAAAGCCCTGCCCGTTATCACTAATGGTCAGTTCAAATACGTCACCGGTACTATGCAAATCAATAGTGATGTTTTTTTCGGGTGCGTCAAAATTAATAGCCTCAATGCTGTTTTTAAGAATATTTAAAATAACCTGCATCAGCTTGGTATGGTCGCCTTTAATAGTGTAGGCGCCGGGCTGTATATTTATTTTAAACTGGATGCCTTTTTTGTCTATAGATGCAAAAAGCATCGACCGGCAATCGTATAAAATATCTTCCAGGTTAACCGGTTTCCTTTCATGGATTCCCTTATGACCGCGCACCAGTTGCCGTTGTATATTCAGTATTTCCTGTATATGGGTTATAATATTTAACAGCTCATTTATCGATTTGTGAATTTCCTTCGCGTTATCTGAATGTGTTAATTCAATACCTTCGGTAATAGCTATCAGCGCCCCTGCCTTTTGCTGGCCAATTGCACCGGCTATTACAGGTTGATGTGTTTTCAGGAAAACTGTTAAGCTCCTGATATTTTCAAGGTTGTTTTGGTCAACAACCCGGTTTATACGGTTTAAATGCGAGCCAAGCCCTACAACAGCATTGCCTATATCATGCAAAAATTCCGAAGCGATCTCGAATTTCCCCTGTGCTATGGCTTTTTCAAGTTCCTGCTCTTTTTGTTTTTCCAGCTGTTGATTAAGCGCTTTTAAGTCCTCTGCTTGTTTGCTTAGTTCCCGGGACTGCTGGAACAAGTCTTCATTTAGTTTTTTTAGTACTTCATCTGATTGCTTCCTTAGCGTAATATCATGGCCAATGCCTAATAGCCGTATAATGCGACCAGATTCATCCCTAACCGGGATCTTGGTTGTAAGCAGCCAACGTTTGGTGCCTGAGCTGTCTATGAAATATTCTTCCTGGTTTATTATAGCTTCGCCCGATCTCAGTATACGCATATCGTCTTCATAACCGCGATTGCCGATACCATTTTTAAACAGGTCAAGGTCGGTTTTACCAAGCACTTCTTCTTCTGATGAACAGCCAATACAGGCAACATCGGCACGGTTTGCAATAATTTTACGGGCTTTAATATCCTTAACATAAATGGTATCCGGTAAACTGTCAATTAAAGTCCTTAAAAGTATGCGGTCACGTTGTATGGCTTCTTCGGCCTTTTTATGCCTGGTAATATCTACGTGCGTGCCTATAATAACAGGATGTGCATTTTTCATCTCATCCTGGAACAATCTGCCCCTGGACCATATCCAGATCCAGCTTCCATTACTGTGTTTCATACGGAAATAACTCTCGTATGTGCCTTCGGGATCTTTAAGATAATCATCAAACCTTTTAATTGCCTCTTCCTTATCTTCGGGATGCAGCAAGTTTTCCCAAACTTCAGTAAGATTAGCACTGCCTCCTGATAGGTTATAGTCAGTTATTTCCCGGCCAAGCAGCGAAAAATACAATTCATTACACCACAAAAAATCTGTTTCAGAGAAATATTCCCATGCGCCGATGTCTGATGCACCTATAAATGCTTTATAACGTTCCAGTTCTTTAGACTCCGGTTCGTTGGATACGAAAGTCTCGCGTGCTTTATTTGTGGCAAGCACTGGGCCTTTTGTATCAGCAGTATAATTTAACAGGCATTGATCTTTTTCTAAATACATAATATTTGAAATGTAGATTGATTTTAATGTTTGAATATTTTATAGTGGAAGGCTTATGGTGAATGTTGCGCCATTATTATTGTAAACCGCAATTTTTCCGCCGTGGCCGGTTATAAACTGTTTTACAATTGAAAGCCCCAGGCCTGTACCATTCGTTTTGTATTTGGTAACAAAGGGTTCAAAAAGGGTTTCGCTAATTTCGGGCGGTATACCAGGGCCATTATCTGTAATATAAAGCATTACTTCTTTGCCTTCAATCCTGGCGGTAATAGTAATTTCGCCATTAGTTATCTTCCTGTCGTGAAGAACATCAATTGCATTATTTACAAGGTTAATAATAGTCCCGCGCAATTTACTTTCGTCGCCGGGTACCACCAATGTGTCCGGCACATTTTTAATAATTGTTATTTGTTCAATACCTTCCCTGGCTTCGGCTTGTTTAATGGCTTCGGTCACTATTTTGTTTACATTAACCGATACCTTGGTTATTTTGGTTTCTTTTATGAAATCAAGGAAATCATCAAATATCCTTGATGCCTGTTCTGCCGACTGGTCAATCAGGTCAACCATTTCGCTTATATCGCCATCTTCACGCATTAAACCGGTAATCAACTGGATGTTTTTTATCGGTGAGCGCAGGTCATGCATCACCATAGCCAGCACCTGGCCAACTGCCGAAAGTTTTTCTTTTTGAATAAGCTTTTCGTTCAATTCGGCATTCCTGATAGCCTGTGCGGCATTTTGCACAAACAGCTTCAGCAGATACATTTTTTCTGTTTTCAGCTTTTCGTGCTTTTTTAGCAGCGCGAAAACCGAATAGTTGTCCATCCTTGCCAATACCAGTTCATCTATCTGTATCACTTCATCCTTTTCAATCGGCATGGTTTTTACGCGGGCAATCAGTTCCTCCAGGTTTATTTTTTCTTCAATTGCACCGATGGAAAGCACTTTTTCGTAAACGAAACCATCGTGCAATTTACCAAGCAGTGCCATGTCAGTTTCCAATGAACAGGCCAGTTGGTCGAGTATGTTTTTTAACAATGAATTAAGCTGGTTATGGTTTAAACCGATGGATGCTATTGATTCAATCAGTTTTTCAAGGTTCCTTAGCTTATTATAATCGGTTACCGCTTTTGTGGCTATCTGGATGATCTCCTCCGAAGCATAAGGCTTGCAGTGATAACCTACATTTTGCCCGGCTTGTTCAACTATTTCTTCTATCGAGCAGTCGCTATATGCCGTAATAAAAACTATTTCGGCTTTGAGGTCATATTTCCTTATCTCAATGGCTGTTTCCAGCCCGTTGATGCCAGGCATGCGCATATCTAAAAAGATAACTGCATATGGTCTGCCAGCTTCTACGGCCTGGCGCACTTTTTGGATACCCTCCATCCCCGTGGAAGCCTTGTCTACTGTAAAAACCGGAATGTTGCGAGTGCGCGGTGCAAGTAACGTTGCAGGTGTATCAAAAAGGATATTTACTGCGCTATTGATGCCATATTGTTCCTGCGAAATGCTGCGGGGGACGAGTATGTCTTCAATGTTGTCCCGTACCATTTCTTCATCGTCGATCACTAAGACAGATGTATTAAGTTCATTCATACTATAAGAAATATATATTGTAATATTAGGAACCGTTGATAATTAGGTTATTAAATATCTCCGATTTTTGAACTTATACGATGGCTGCAACTTTTTTGTTATATTAAGCTGGTTTGAAAGGTTTTAGGCATGATTATTTTTGAATGACTTTGTTTTTCGGCACGCCGCAAAAGCATTCTGAAGAAATAAAATAAGCAATATGGTTATGCTTAATAAGTAAGCTATTTAAAATGGATTAGCGTGAAAGTCCATGGTCAATAGTCCATGAACCATAGCCAAGGCGTTGCTCCCAAAGTTTATGACTATGAACAACTATGGACTATGGACTATGGACCATCGACTATGGACTAACATTAGTATTTCAATATAATAAACCCCGTTTTATGTTTGGTTTCGCCGTTAACAGCGTAATCAAGCGTATAAAAATAGGTGCCCGGTAATTGCATTTTGCCGTTAATGTTCGAGTGCCCGTCAAACAGTTTTGTACTGTTATCATAGCCTGTGGTTTGATATACCATTACACCGTTCCTGTCTATAATCATTAGTTGGTTGTTTGGATAATTGGTAATGTTATCGATAGTAAGATAGTCGTTGATGCCATCCCCA
>JABDCF010000146.1 GCA_013288235.1 Bacteroidota bacterium
TTCCACCTGCGATTCGGCTGCTTCGTGGATGCAGCAAAAATCGGCTTATAAAGTTAAAAATGAGGCTGGTTTTAATACGGAGTTTTCGGACTGGGGATTGAGTTATGAAGGAAAAGCGGGGATGGTATTTACCTCAGACCGCATAACGGACAATCAAAATGGCGATAACCGCACAGGCAATAATTGGTTCACGTTATACGAAATGGCGGCCAACGGCCAGCATATAAGCGAATTGTCGATTGCAACCGATGATAATGCCATTTTTAACGGCGATTACCATGCCGGGCCAATTGCATTTAATAATGCTGCGGATACCGCCTATATCACAGTTACTACGGCAATCCCGCCAAAACAAATAGGCCTGGATAAACTTGATCCGAAGGATAAGCAAAGGTTATACACCCGCCGTTTACAGTTAGTGATGGCCAGCAAAAAAAATGGCCAGTGGACAGTTTTTGGAAGCTTTCCTTATAATAATGTACAAGAATATTCTATCGGTGATGCTGCATTATCAAAGAGTGGGCGTATCATTTATTTTACTTCGGATATGCCGGGCGGCGTAGGTAAAACAGATATATGGTATTGCGAAAAACGTCGCGATGGTACATGGGATAAGCCTATAAATTGCGGCCCAACTATAAATACAAAAGAGGAAGAAGCATTTCCAACTATTGCCGGCGATGGCGCTTTGTATTATTCGTCAAAAGGTTTAGCCGGGATGGGTGGGTATGATATTTATAAAGCTGTCGGCGAAAAAGCCCAATGGGTTGCCCCTCAAAACCTCAAATACCCCATCAATAGCACCAGCGATGATTTTTATTTGGTAACGCGCGATGGAGTAAGCGGCTATCTGTCATCAAACCGCGAAGGCGGCCACGGGAGTGACGATATTTATAGCTTTGCTTATAAACCCGTGGATACAATTCCTGTCAAGCGCGTTACAAAACCGGCTGCACCAAATATAACCGCTGCGAAACCACAAAAAACAAACCCGGAAATTGTTTTAAACCCTATTTACTACGACCTGGATAAATCCAATATCCGACCGGATGCCGCCGTTGAGCTTGATAAATTGGCATTGATTTTAAAACAATATCCCGCAGTGAAAATTGAATTATCATCCTATACCGATTCAAGGGCATCAGATCAATATAATTTGGCGCTTTCGCAACGCAGGGCAGCATCTGTAGTTGCTTATTTGGTTAATAAAGGTATTTCAGCAGACAGACTGGTCGCCAAATATTATGGCGAAACACATTTAGTAAATAAATGTGCGGATAATGTGCAATGTACAGAAGCGGAGCACCAGTTGAACAGAAGGACAGAGTTTAGGGTGATAGAGTAAGCCGTTGTTGAATTAAAAAACAAACATGCACATATGATTTATTATCAAATATTTATGAAGATTTAAAACTTCGTAAGACCAACCGTCCCTACAAATCAAACCTAATCCACCCATCCCCCTCGTACCCAAA
The DNA here is from genome assembly GCA_013288235.1 of Bacteroidota bacterium. Lineage (GTDB taxonomy): Bacteria > Bacteroidota > Bacteroidia > Sphingobacteriales > Sphingobacteriaceae > Mucilaginibacter. Next base: position 1,476 of record JABDCF010000146.1, read on the forward strand.
AGCAAATTGTTTGGGATGAATAATTTCGGCTAATATCTCAATAGAGTCAACTATGCGCGGGCCGGGGCGGTTAAAATATTGGTTGCCATCAGCGATATAAACGCGGCTGTTTTTTACCGCTTTCAATTCAGTAAAACCGGGTAATTGTAGCAGTGTGTCAATTTCTTTTAAAGTGCGTTCAATCGGGAAGCCGCAGGGCATTACGAGGATAATATCAGGGTTTTGCAAGCGGATATCGTCCCATTGCACATAAGGTGAATGTTTGCCGGGTTCTGTAAGTATTGAAACACCGCCTGCTATGTTTACCAATTCGGGCACCCAATTGCCTGATAGCATCAATGGTTTCAGCCATTCGATACAAGCTACCGTAGGTTTGCCGTCACTGAATTTTAGTTTATGACGGACAATATCAACCCTGTCGTGCAATTCCTCCAATAAGGTATTGCCAGCATCGGTTACATTTAATGCGGTAGCGATAGTAGTAATGTCATTAAAAATGTCATCCAGGCTATTGGGTTGCAATGACATGATGCGGGCTTGTTTATCAAGGTAATTTTCCAAAGCTTCTTCAACATCTTTTAACGATACCGCACAAACCTCGCATTGTGCTTGTGTAATTACTACATCGGGCGAAAGCTGCTTTATCTGTTCACGGTTTACCGAATAAACAGATAAGGCATCTGCTAAGATCTCTTTTACCTTAACATCAATAGCTGCACTGCTTAAATTATCAGGAAAATTTGCTTCCGAGCATACCGGCAAGTGTTTTACAGATGCGGGGTAATCACACTCATGCGAACGCCCAACCAGGTTTTCTTCGAGGCCTAAAGCGCAAACTATTTCAGTTGCCGCAGGCAGTAACGAAACTATTTTTGTATTCATTTCAGTGGACAAATGTAATTATTGTTAGTAAAGCATTATGCTTTTAATTTCATGAAACAAAACGGTTTTTTTATCATTCCAAATAAAACCTGTTTCTTTGGCAATGCTATTTTTAACTTTTTTTCTCGGGCTATTTGCCAACTTCATTGGGTACATACCACCGGGAAACATTAATCTTACTTTAGTACAAATAACCATAAACCGCGGCTTAAAACAGGCGCTGCTGTTTATTGTATCCTTTTCCTGCGTCGAGTTCTTTTTTACTTATTTTATTATGCATGCCGCCAAGTGGCTGTCGGGACAGGTAAAGCTGGATATGGTGATAGACTGGGTAATGGTAGTATTATTTGGCGTTTTGGGCACAATAACCTGGATACACCGGAAAAAACCACCCGTGACAAATTACTCTGAACATGATAGCATAAAATATGGCGTGCTGCTTGGCTTTTTGAACCCCATGCAGGTGCCTTTCTGGATGGTGACCGGTACTTATCTTATCACCCATCAATGGATACTTGATGGCAAACTTGCCCTGGTAATATTTAGTATTGGTTCGGCTGCAGGCGCTTTTTTGTGCCTGTATTTGTATGCAAAGTTTGCCAAATACATTCAAAGCAAGTTTGCGTTAAGCACAAGGATTATCAACACGGGGATTGCGCTTTTGTTTTTTGCTTTTGCAGCTTATCATATAATTAAGCAGGTATACCTTGTTTTGTTTAAGCACTAAAAATCCACAATTCAGCCGGCAACTGTAAAACCAAAAGGTAGCTTGGGATGTTATAATTACACATCTTAAATAAAAAACATCATGGACAAATTAGAATTAAAAGGCGGCTGGAACCAGGTAAAAGGAAAAATAAAACAAGCTTACGGCGACCTTACCGATGACGACCTAATACACGAAGAAGGCAAGGACGATGAAACATTAGGAAAGCTCCAGGCAAAAACCGGAAAATCAAGGGATGAACTGGTGAAATGGATAAACAGTTTGTAAAATTTTAGAAGCCCTGGTAAAACGGGGCTTTTTTATTTAAACAGGTTGGTAAGATCGATGCTGAACCCTTGTAACAGTACTGAGTTTAAAGTTTCATTGTTTTCTGCTTTTTGATGAAGATAATAAATGCCATCTTTCAAAGCATATAATTCAGCACTTTGCTCTATGGGGTCAACAATAATATATTCCTTAACGCCGTACTTTTCATAAATATTTTTTTTTTGACGCAGATCATAGTATGCATTCGAAGGAGATAGTATTTCAATAACCAAATCAGGCGCACCTTCTACACGTTCCTTTACGATCTGCGCCTTTCTTTCAGGAGTAACATATAGAATATCAGGTTGCAAAATATTCCCATCATCCAATTTGACATCCATTGGGGAATATACCAAAAACCCATCATCGATTTTATCGCCTAAAAAATCAGAGATCGCATTAACAATTCTGCGGGAAATTACCTGGTGAAGAGGAATAGGTGAAGGTGACATAACTAATTCATAATTAATCAATTGAAAAGGCGCCCCTTCTTCCAGCATCATATAATCATCAGCGGTGTATTTCTTTTTCTTTTCAACAGTAAGCATAAATCAAATATAACTAATTTTGTGCCAAATGAAAAAAACCACACCCACTATCCTTGTAGTAAATGACGATGGCATCACCGCGCCGGGAATTAAGGCTTTGATGGATGTAATGAAAGAACTGGGCCGGGTTATAGTAGTCGCGCCCGATAGCCCGCAATCAGGCATGGGGCATGCCATCACTATTGGCAAACCGCTACGTTTGGATAAGCAAGATATCTACGAAGGTATTGAAATGTACGCCTGCTCAGGCACCCCGGTTGATTGCGTTAAGCTTGCGGTAAATAAGATACTCAAGGGGCAAAAACCCGATCTGTGTGTTTCGGGCATTAACCACGGTTTAAATAATTCTATCAATATACTGTATTCGGGCACCATGTCGGCAGCGGTAGAAGGTGCTATTGAAAGCATACCATCGATAGGATTTTCATTGGATGATTATACTTTGCAGGCCAATTTTAGCCATTGCTTAAAATATGTAAAAGAAATAGCACAGCAGGTTTTAAAAAACGGCCTGCCGGTTGGCACCCTGCTGAATGTGAACTTTCCAAATACACCGCATATTAAAGGCATAAAAATATGCCGCCAGGCCAATGCCAAATGGGCCGAGGAATTTGATGAGCGGCTTGACCCTTACAAGCGCCCTTATTACTGGTTAACCGGTGTTTTTCAACTAAACGATGGCGGAGAAGATACTGATGTATGGGCGCTTGAGCATGATTTTGTATCTGTTGTCCCGGTTCAGTTTGACATGACGGCACACCATGCTATCCCTGCTTTGCACGGGTGGAAGTTTGAGGTATAAAACCGGCTACTCTTTTATCCCCGTCAACGTAAAATCAACACCCCGGGTAACGCCCTTTGCTTTATATACCAGCGGGAAATCAGGGTTGTTTATGATCCAAATTTCGCTTTTGCCGTTTTCGCCTATGGCATGAAAAACATCGGCCGTTTTATCGTTTATTTTGTACGAGGTTGTATCAGTGCTGACAGTAAATTTTTGGCCGTTAAGTTGAAAAGTATTGTCTTTAACGAGGCTGTTAAATGTCTTTTTTGAAATGACGATCAGTGTTTCATCATTTTTCATTTTGGTAACGCCATCAGGGTCGGGTTGCTTAATTACTAATTTGGTGCCGCTATCCAGGGCCATTTTGGGTATTTCAAAGTTCCCTGTTCCGTAACTGTCGACATACCATTGAATATTAAGCGGATCTGCTAAACTTTTAATGGTTAAAACCAATGAGATATGTTGGCCCAGGGCTTTTGAAAATGCATCGTAATTCATTACAGTACCTTCCTTTATTACAGGCACATATTTTTGGCCGGATACCATGGTATATGAGCCTATACAAAACGCCAATATTGCTACTTTTTTCATGATGAAAGGTTGTTAATTTTATCGGTAAAAAAAATAAAACATTAATAATGTTACCCGCAATCGTACTTTTGGGCTTATGCTTAAAAAAGATTCTATCGTAACAGGCATCCTGGTCGCTTTAATATTTCCTGTAATAGCCTTCGTATCGGCATACTTGTTAAAAAATAACCTGTATTTGATGAACAAGCCCGCCCTGCCTTATTTTGTTGCTTTAGCTTTTAATCTTGTTTTAATAAGAATCAGCGTTAAAAAAGGGCTTGATAAAACCAGCAGGGGCATTATGCTGGCCACAATGGCTTTTATGATAGTTGTATTCGTTTTCAAAATTCACCCCATCCGATGAAGTATTACCTAATAGCCGGCGAGGCTTCGGGCGATTTGCACGGGGCCAATTTGATGAAGGCGTTAAAAGAGCGCGATAGCGATGCCGATTTCCGTTTTTTTGGCGGCGACCTTATGCAGGCCGAAGGTGGCGCCATTGTTAAACACTTTGCCGACATGGCCTTTATGGGTTTTTTTGAAGTAGTGGCCAACTTAAACACGATTTTAAAAAACCTGAAATTTTGCAAGGATGACATCGCCGCGTGGCAGCCTGATGTTTTGATATTGATTGATTTTCCTGGCTTTAACCTAAAGATCGCTGAGTTTGCCAAAAAGAATGACCTGCTGGTTTGTTACTACATCTCACCAAAAGTTTGGGCATGGAACCAAAAACGGGTACTTAAAATAAAGCGCGTTGTTGACCATATGTTCTGCATCCTGCCCTTTGAGGTTGATTTTTATAAAAAATGGGGGATGGAAGTTGATTATGTTGGCAATCCCTTGCTTGATGCAATTGATGCATTTAAGCCTGAGGGGGATTTTTTAGAAAACAATCACCTTTCCGGGAAAAAACTCATCGCTCTGTTGCCGGGCAGCCGCAGGCAGGAGATTAGCCGTTTGCTACCCGAAATGATCAGCGTATCCGAACAATTTCCTGATTACCGGTTTGTTGTTGCGGGGGCGCCATCTTTTAAAAAAGAGTATTACGAGCAGTTTTTTCATGAAAAAGATATTCCGGTCTTATTCAATTCAACCTACGATTTGTTAAGCCATTCCGAAGCTGCAATTGTTGCATCGGGCACCGCGGTGCTTGAAACTGCTTTGTTTAATGTGCCCGAGCTTTTGGTTTATAGGGGGCACCCCATATCAATTGGTATTGCAAAGGCATTGGTGAAAATAAAATTTATTGGCTTGGTAAACCTTATAATGGATAGCCCGGTGATTAAGGAATTGATACAAGAGGATTGCTCGCCACAAAACATAGCAGCCGAGCTTAATAACATTCTCAACAATAAAACGTACCGCGAAAAAATGCTGGCCGATTACGACCGGCTGGATGAAAAAATGGGCAAACCTGGCGCATCTGCAAAAACGGCCGCGCTTATTATAAAATATGCTTCAAAAAAATAAAGCTTCCCGGTTTCGCGGAAAGCTTTATAATTTTTCATAGATATTGCAGGGTAGATATATGATAGTCAGGCTACTGACAGCGTATTTTGCACGTTAGCCTGTTTGTTGCGCATTAAAAAGGGATTTTTGATTGTAAATAGCTTCAAATCGTTAGCAAGGATGTTTTTTAATTCATTATCAAAACGTGTCATTAATTTGCTTACTGCGGGTTTGTTAATAGTTTTCATAGTTCAGTTTTTAAATAGTTAAGATTTATTTTCTTGTTCGTCGGTTTCGTCGTCTTCTGTTAAGTTATCTTTTCTCCGTTTGGCCTCTTTATACTGTCGCAATAGTTGCTCCTTGTCCCTTTCGTCAGAAGTGAGCGCAGGGTCTGCCGGGTTCTCCCATTCTTTCTCAACATTTTCCGGTTTTTTTTTATTTACGACAACCATGCTTTATTGGATTTGATAAACCATAATCTAATTCAGTGCCAAAAACCTGGATGGTTGAAATAATAACAATCCTAATGCCTGATTTAAATTTAAAAGCAGCATTTAAAAACAGCTTGGAGCTTTTAAAGCATTGGGATTGTGCAAAAAGTGTATAGAAATGCAAACAACGTTCACGGTTTTATAGTCTGCTGTTTATGTTGGGGTTTGGGTTTGGGGTGATTAAGGAAGTGAATGATCAGCGTAATAATTGAAATAATAACCCCTATGGCGCACACCCCGTTCCATTTATAATTTTTCCAGAGTTGGCTGGCAAAAAAGGTACCTGCCGATCCGCCCAAAAAATAAGTAACCATATATATAGTGTTTATACGGTTACGCGCCTCGGGCCGTAAAGCAAATATGATCGATTGGTTTGATATGTGTGTAGCCTGAACGCCCATATCCATTATTATTACCCCTATTACCAATCCCACAATACTGTGGCCCGAAAAATAAAAAACGATGAAAGAAATTAGTATCAATAACAAAGTAAAGCCGGATAGTTTATAGGCATCCATTTTATCGCTTAACCTGCCCATTAAGCCGGCAGCTAAAGCGCCTATAACGCCTACCAATCCAAATTCGCCGGCTACTTTACTTCCATAATGGAAATTATCCCATAATAAAGCCGGAAGCGTAAACCAAAAAGCACTAAAACATGCAAAGCACAATGCCCCCCTTAAGGCGGCTATTCTTAACTTCGGCTCTTGCTTGATCAGATCAACCATCGATGCCATTAGCTGCCGGTAACCATCCTTATGGTCGGGCTCAACTTCGGGCAAAAACACGCCGATAAGCAGCCACATCACCAGCATAATACCAGCAGCAATATAAAATACCGCCCGCCATCCATAATAATCACCAATAAAGCCGGCAAAAGTACGCGACAGCAATATACCAATAAGCAGGCCCCCCATTATAACCCCGATTTTTTTGCCCCGCTCCTCTGGTCTGGCTAAGTGGGCCGCCATGGGCACCAGCAATTGCGGGATCATAGACGACGCACCCAATAGAAAGCTGACGAATATCAATAAATTAATACTTTGCGATAACGCTGTTAATAGCAACGATGTTACAATGAAAGCAAAAATGACCATCATCATGCGCTTGCGTTTAAGCATATCGGCAAGTGGCACCAAAAAAAACATACCTGCGGCATAGCCCAACTGTGTGAGCATCGACACCTGCCCCGCCTTTGCAACGGTTACATGAAATGTGCGGACGATATCGCCAAGTAAAGGCTGGTTATAATAAAGGTTGGCCACTATTAACCCGGTAGCTATGGTCATCACCCATAATATGAGCGGTGTTAGTTCAGGATGTTTTTTTGCGGACGAGATAGAAGTCATAAATAAATGCAAACATTTCAACAAAAGTGTTAAAGCATTTTTAAAATGATGTTTGAATTAAGCAATTTTTTAAAATCATCTAAAAAGTTTACCATTTTAAGATT
>JABDCF010000147.1 GCA_013288235.1 Bacteroidota bacterium
AAGGTTAGTGGTTAGAGATTAGTCCGAAAGAAGCTGCAACCGACATTTCGGCAAAAACAACTTAAGTTATATAGAAAAGGTTGAAGATTAGGGAGACTTAGAATGTGAGGATAGAAAGACTTTGAAAAACTGAAACCCGTGGAAACCTGGCCTGCAAAAAAAGCAGGGTGAAAATCTTGTTTTATCTGGATGGCCTAATTATACTATTGCCTGCTACGTGCAAATCAATGCCCCTGCTTTTATAGCTGAGATATTAAAATTAAAAATACGCACTACCAATTCTTTTAAACGGCTTAACAGGGTTCGGCGCTGTATCAATTTTATTGGACTTTCTTCGGCCTTTATTTCGTTCAACGGTTCGTCATACTCGTCGTTTCCCTCCATAAATATACTCTCACGGATAACCCTTTCCCTTAATTCCGGGTCACGGTTTACAATTTCGTCCAGTTCGGTCAATTCCGTAAATGTGGCTACGCCATTTCTTTGCCTTTTTATTAAAATCTCAAAACGGTCCTGCAAAAAGGTACGTCGCTCAAGTTGTTTACGGTGGCCCATTATCGTTTGTTTATTACCATAAAATTTTGCTCAAACAATGTGCCGTAGTTACAAATAGCTAATTATCAATATATTAATATATAATGTAAAATATTTAAATGCACCGTTTTGATACAACAAACTGTTCGTTTCCGGGCGGCTTAACCATGCTTAGCATTCGGGCTTTTTTTCTAATTTTGGGTTAAAATCAAATATTTATGAGGATAAACAATGCCTGTCTTTTAACTTTTATTACAGCTATTTTTTTGGCGGGATGTAAACACAACGAAAACAGCAACCCGATAACCGGCGATGAAATAAAAAGCCATATAGCTGTGTTAGCTGATGATTCGCTAACAGGGCGTAAGCCGTTTACTGCCGGCGAAACAAAGGCCATAAACTATATTTCATCGGAGTTTAAAAAGCTGGGGCTTGACCCGGGCAACAACGGCAGCTATTTCCAGGATGTGCCGATGGTTGAAATTACCAGCACACCGTCAACAACAATGGAAATTACAGGCGGAAAAGCGCCGATTACCTTACATAGCTCAACTGATTTTGTGGCTTCAACCCGCAGGGAAGTTGATACCGTGCAGCTAAAAAATGCACCATTGGTATTTGCAGGCTATGGCGTGGTTGCCCCTGAATATAAATGGAATGACTATGCAGGCCTTGATGTTAAAGGTAAAGTGGTAATTGTACTTGTGAATGACCCGGGCTTCAAATCGGGCGAGAGCAGGTTGTTTAAAGGCGATACCATGACCTACTATGGCCGCTGGACTTATAAATACGAAGAAGCTGCAAGGCAGGGTGCTGCCGGGGTAATTATTGTACACCAAACCGAACCTGCAAGCTACGGCTGGAGCGTAGTGAACAATAGTTTTACCGGGGCCAAGCTTTATTTGCAGCAAAAAGATAAACACCTTTCGAGGTGTAAAATGGAGGGCTGGATGACCGAAGATGCTGCCAAAAAGCTATTTGCCGCAGCGGGAATAACCGGCGATATACGTGCTATTGCGCGTAAAAGGGATTTCAAGGCTATCCCGCTAAACCTCAGTGCGACACTATCTATTCAAAATAAATTAAAATATTCCACTTCGCATAACGTGATTGCGATTTTAAAAGGCAGTACAAGGCCTGATGAAACAATACTATATACCGCCCATTGGGACCACCTCGGTGTTGGTAAACCAGATGCCAAAGGCGATAGTATTTATAATGGCGCTGTTGATAATGCCAGCGGCGTAGCTGCTGTTTTAAGTGTTGCCAAAGCATTTAGTCAATTGAAGGACAAGCCGCAGCGGTCTATCGTATTTTTAACCGTAACAGCCGAAGAACAAGGCCTTCTTGGGTCTGAATATTATGCAACGCACCCAATATACCCGCTAAACAAAACTGTGGCCGATCTTAATATGGACGCCCTGGGTGATTATGGCGAAACAAATGATTTTGCGGTAACTGGCAAAGGGCAAAATGATATCGAAGATTATGTTGCGGCGATAGCAAAAGACGAAGGCAAAACCATTACCGGCGATAAAAACCCGGGTGCAGGCGGCTACTACAGGTCGGACCATTTTGAATTTGCAAAAGTTGGCGTCCCGGCGCTTGATATCAATAATGGCGAGATCAGCACAGCCCATGGCGCAGCCTGGGGTAAACAAAAGCAAAAAGAATACGGCGACAAGCACTATCACCAGCCATCAGATAATTATTCGCCGACTATGGATGCCGACGGCATGGCCGAAGTAGCTAACCTGCTTTTCAACGTGGGGCTTAAGCTCAGCAATGAAACAACATTTCCGGGATGGAAGAATGGATCAGAGTTTAAGGCGGTTAGGGAGAAATCGATCGGAAAGTAATTTCGGATGTTCGATTTCGGATTTAGATAATATTATTTGTGCGGTACAAAAATAGGCGAAAGCTAAAATCAGACGGACATTGCTTTTTCAGCTTTCACCTTTCTGCTTTTAGCTTTCGCCTTTTGTATATGATAGAGTTGCGGGAATTTATGGGCACCCGCAAACGGATTTAATTTGCCGCCCTGGCAATATGGTAACATTCGTAAGCCAGGTGCCTGTTGTAGTCGTTGGCTATACTTTTGTAAGTGAACAGATCAATCAATGTGCCTATGCCGAGCAAGCCGCCGGTTATAAGATAAAGCAATCCTAACATGATCTGCCCGGTCATAAACCTTTGGATCCCGGCAAGGCCTAAAAAGCCCAATAAAGTAGCCAGCAATATATCATTGGGGTTTTTGCGCCTGCTGTTATAAACCAGCATAAAAGTTTGCATCTGGTTATTGCTAAGCCCGGCAGATGCATGGTGAATAAAACTGTATTCCTCCATGGTCATCCCTGAAAAGTCGTTATATGTGTTTTGGTAAGCGTTCATTTTAGTATCAGTTTTTGTTTGCCTTTAAATTCTGACATAAAATTAGCCGCTGATAACAAAAACGGCAACGTGAATTAGGTTAGCGGGGAAAAGATGTCGGTAGAAATGGGGATTTTGGCGGTGAAGTTTCTGATGTGCAAATGCGTGGATGGGCAGGTGCGTAAATTGTTTTTAAGTTGTTGAGAACACTCCTCCTGAGAATTATCATTATATTTGTTAGTACAAAAACGACTCATGGAAGAATTAGTAATTAAAGTTAAGGATGAAAAGGAATCGTCTTTTCTTAAAGACTTGCTGAACAAATTAAAAATTAAGTTTGAGACAGTAAACGATGACCAGGCGCCAACAGCCGAAGAAATAAAGCAGTCGGTGCTAAGGGGGCAAGAGGCTTACAGAAAAGGTGAATCTGACCAATTTGTAAAAATCGACCGAAAGGACTTATGGAAATAGTCTTCCAAATTATTTATTTCAAAGAAGCGCGGAATGATATTGATTACTGGAAAAAATCCGGAGATAAGCAGGCGATAAAGAAAATCGATAAAATATTGGATGCCGTCTAAAGCGACCCATATAGTAAAAGCCCGGGTGAGCCTGAAAAGCTAAAATATACAGACGCTTATTCCAGGCGAATAAATAAAAAAGACAGAATTACTTACAAAATAAATGATGCGACTAAAGAAGTTATTATTTATCGCATGCGTGGCCACTATGATGACAAGTAGCGCTCTCCGCTATCGCAAGTTATTATCCATTATTTGTTATTCGAAATTAGTATAACTAATCATCAACATATATGAGTTTTAAACTTACCAATCCACCCGCAGGCGACAGAAGCAGAGAGTTATGGTTGCAACATGCGGCCGGCTTTATAATATTCGAAGATATGAGGAATTACGCCGTTAAACAGATTCCTGCTGATACCGATGCAAAAACAAGGGGACAAATTCTTAATGGAATTGACGATGCGATATATGGATTAATGATGATTATGGATGGGGTTGTCGGAGTCCTTGAAAATGACGAATACAAGGTAAGCTTTGAAAGCAATATATTATTGGAAAGAAATGGTGAAGTAATACAAAAGATAAATACATTTCATGGCGATGGAATGTGTATGGGATTTCATGATTGGAGAGATGGTGACTTTGGCGAGGACAGTATATACACAATCGTACCATGATCATATAGTTTTAAAAATCAGACTTACGAAGTTTTTAAAACTTCGTAAGTCTTTGACGCAGCGATCATCTGCACATCCGCACATTCATAATCCACACATCATCTTCACGTCCCGTATTCCGGCGTAGTTATTTCACTTTCTTCAAATTCATAATCTGTAAGCGGCGGGCAACTGCAAATCAGCGTCCTATCGCCGTAAGTATCATTTACACGGCCAACTGATGGCCAGAATTTGTAAGCAGCCACGTAAGGTAGCGGGAAAGCGGCTTTTTGACGGGTATATGGATGCTCCCATTCATTAGCCGTGATCACCGAGGCCGTATGCGGCGCGTTTTTTAAGGGGTTATCGGTTTTATCTGATATTCCTTTTTCAACAGCATCAATTTCATGACGGATGGAGATCATCGCATCACAAAAACGATCGAGCTCGTGTTTTGGTTCCGATTCTGTTGGCTCAACCATCACTGTCCCGGCAACCGGGAATGATACTGTTGGCGCGTGGAAACCATAATCCATCAAACGTTTGGCAATGTCAGTAACTTCGATGCCAAAGTTTTTAAAGGCGCGGCAATCCAATATCATCTCGTGTGCGCAGCGGCCATGTTTGCCGGTGTACAGTACCGGGTAATGGTGCTCCAAACGGGTTTTAATATAATTTGCATTTAATATGGCATAACGGGTTGCATCGGTAAGGCCTTCGCTGCCCATCATGGCTATGTAAGCGTGCGAAATGATCAGGATAGACGCTGAGCCCCATGGCGCGGATGATACGGCGTGTATAGATTTTCCTTTATCGATATCAACAACTGCATGCCCTGGTAAATAAGGAACAAGGTGTTTAGCAACGCCAATTGGCCCCATGCCAGGACCGCCGCCGCCATGCGGTATGCAGAATGTTTTATGCAGGTTCAAATGGCAAACATCCGCTCCTATATTGGCAGGGCTTGTTAAGCCAACCTGTGCGTTCATGTTAGCGCCATCCATATATACCTGGCCGCCGTTTTGGTGAATGATCTCACAAACCTCTATGATTGACTCCTCAAACACGCCGTGAGTAGATGGATAAGTCACCATCAGTGCCGAAAGCTCATTTTTATATTGTTCAGCTTTTTGTTTCAGATCAGCAACATCAATATTACCGTTATCATCACATTTTACCACAATTATTTTCATCCCTGCCATAGCTGCCGATGCCGGGTTAGTACCATGTGCCGACGATGGGATCAATGCGATATTACGGTGACCTTCGCCCCTGTCCATGTGATAAGCACGGATAACCATTAAACCGGCATATTCGCCCTGGGCGCCGGCATTTGGCTGTAAGCTCATGGCTGCAAAGCCGGTGATCTCGCTCAACCAGTTATTTAATTCATCAAAAAGCTGCATGTAGCCACCCACCTGGTCGGTTGGCGCGAAGGGGTGCATTTTGCTGAATTCCGCCCAGGTTACAGGCACCATTTCGGTAGTGGCATTCAGTTTCATAGTACACGAGCCCAATGCAATCATGGAATGGCAAAGCGAAAGGTCTTTTGTTTCCAGTGATTTTATATACCGCAGCATTTCATGCTCCGAATGATGCGTGTTGAATAGCGCATGTGTTAAATAGGCTGATTTACGTTGCAAGTCAGCCGGAATAATTGTCTTTATATCCTCTTTTAATTCATCAAAGCTTACGTCACTTAATGATTTACCTTTTACCCTTGCAAAAAAGCGGACAATGGTTTTAATATCCTCTGGCGAGGTGGTTTCATCAATTGAAATCGTAACTACTGAACCTTTATAATGAAAGTTCATTTCGTTATTGATGGCTTCGGCATGAATAGGGCTGGCCAGGTCGCCAAGGTCAAATTTCAATGTATCAAAGTAGGTTTTGTTCAGCTGTTCATAACCCAATTGTTTTAACGACTTATCCAGTAAAACAGCAAGCCCATGTATCCTTTCGGCTATTAATTTAACACCCGCGGGGCCATGGTAAACGGCGTACATACCGGCCATAATAGCCAGCAAGGCCTGGGCGGTACAAATGTTCGAGGTAGCTTTATCCCTGCGGATATGCTGTTCGCGGGTTTGCAATGCCATACGCAAGGCATAGTTCCCGGCACTATCGATAGTTACACCTATGATACGGCCAGGGATAGAACGTTTATATTCTTCTTTTGTAGCAAAAAATGCAGCATGCGGCCCGCCAAAACCCATCGGCACGCCAAATCGCTGGGTGGAACCAACTACAATATCAGCACCCCACTCGCCCGGGGGCGTTAAAAGCGCAAGGCTCATAATATCAGCGACAACAGTTAATTTGATGCCTTTTTTATGCGCTTCGGCAGCATAATCGGTATAATTATAAACCTCACCATCGCCGGCAGGGTATTGTACTATCGCACCAAACATCTCATCCGAAAGCTCAATGGTACGGTGATCGCCGATCATCAATTCGATGCCGTAAGGCTGGGCGCGGGTTTTTAAAATATCGATGGTTTGCGGAAATAATTCTTCGGAAACAAAAAATATGTTAGCGCTTTGATTTTTACGCATGCTGTATTGCATAAACATAGCCTCGGCAGCAGCGGTGCCTTCGTCAAGCAGCGAAGCATTGGCAATTTCCATCCCGGTAAGGTCAATTACCATGGTTTGGAAGTTCAGCAGCGCCTGCAAACGTCCCTGTGCAATTTCGGCCTGGTATGGCGTGTATTGCGTGTACCATCCGGGGTTTTCGAGAATATTGCGCTGTATTACGCCCGGAACCATCACATCATAATAGCCCTGGCCGATAAATGATTTATATACTTTATTTTTTGAAGCAGTTTGTTTGAGCGTATTCAAATAATCGAACTCGCTTTTTGCAGGAGGAAGGTTCAGCGGGGCTTTCAGCCTTATTTGCCGGGGGATGGTTTGCGCTATCAATTCATCAAGCGAATTTACGCCAACAACTTTTAACATTTGGGCGGTATCTGCCGTATTTGGCGCAATATGCCGCGACTGGAATTTTTCCTGGTAATCGATATTCAACTTCATGAAATGAGGGTCACTTAAATTTAGCGCAAAGGTACGATTTACCAATTGAGTAACAAATGCCTAACCTGATAGTGACAATGGTTTTACGTTGAAAAAGTGTAAATTTATCGCCGCTAGCCTAAACAATGCGGTATAGAAAAATTTTATTTCTTTTTTTGTTTACTTTCTTCGGCCTTAAAGCATTTGCGGCTACGTTTGTGGTAACCAGCAATGCCGATTCCGGGCCGGGCACGCTACGCGATGCTTTGACCCAGGCTGCGGCGAATGGGAGCACGACACAAGATATTATTGAGTTTAATTTATCGGATGTGAGTGAGGCGGGGAGGACGATAACCATTTTAACTGATCTCCCAAACGTCTCATCAAATTTAATTATTGATGCATCGACACAACCAGGTGTTAAATTTGGGGTAAGTGATGCGAAAATAAAAATAGAAGCACAGGTCAGTTCCAGTTACTCTATCAATAACTGTTTAAATATTGCGGACCAGCATGATATTGAAATTTATGGGTTAATGCTAGATGTGCCCCAAAACTTAATTCATAGTACAGCCAATTTTATCATTGGAATTTATGGGTTGGCATCGAAAAATATAATTATAGGTGCCCCTGGTAAAGGAAACATCATAAAAAATATTGGCGGTGGAATCGTCTTTGAATCTAATTATGATGAGACCGAAGAAACTATTTCGGAGAATATTAAGTTAAGCAGTAATATTTTGGGGCTCAATGAAGACGGGGAAACCATTTGTGATTATGGCGCAAGCAACTTTAGTGCGACGAGAGTTAGAAATTTGACAATTGGCGGAAAAACTGCCGCTGAAGGAAATGTATTTAGCGGTCAAGTGAATGTGGATGAAGGCACCTATGTGAATTTCAATTTAAAAACCGGGACACTATATGTGGCGAATAATTTCTTCGGTACAGATTATGTCGGACTAAATGCACTCCCTAATTATCTTGTAGGAACTACCCTTTTAATTTCGGCGTTTAATCTTGAAAGTGTTCAAATTAGTAATAACTTATTTGTTGCCAGAAGTGATATAGGGTTACAAAATATAAATTGTTTTTTTAAAATTACAGGTAATAAATTTGGTACAGACGTGACAGGAACAAAGGTATTGGGCACTTTTCAATTTCCCCTTGCTTTAGGTTATTGTGGCGGAGGCGGTATTGTTGGCGGAAATGATTTAGGGGATGGCAATATATTTTCTGGAGCCTATCAGGACGGGCAAGCTTCTAATTCAGGAGGAGTCGTTATAAATATAGGGTCACCCACAGTTGAAGTAACCGGCAATTCGTTCCGATGTAATAATAGCACTTATCCATACCAGCTCTTAATTACAGGTAGTACAAATTACTTCGTAACAATTGGAAGCCGGGCCGCAAATAGTATTTCGGGGACCGCAACAGCTAACTCGAGGGTTGA
>JABDCF010000148.1 GCA_013288235.1 Bacteroidota bacterium
GGCAATCCTCCATCCATAAAATGGAGCCAGGTAGATATGCCGCCCGCTAAAGTAATTTTCCCGGTTGGGTTGGATTCGGCGGGGTTGCGGGTGGCAAATATCATCAGGTTGATGAACAACGCTATAAAACCAACCATCGGCTTTAAGCAAAAACAGATCAGTATTATACTTCAAAACCAAACTACCATCGCCAATGGCTATGTAGGTTTGGCGCCTTTCATAAAACTGTAGTCCCTGTCATCGGCCCATAAAGCGCGGAACCCGGCTAAAAAAAGCGGTAGTCTGCCCCTGCCCTGCTCACTTACGTGGGTTTCGTTAAAAACTGCGTCGCCCTCAAAAAACCAGTTGGGTATGGCCACATCATTAGGGGTGAAAGTAAGCACAAATTGTTATCTCGACAATTATGAAACGAAAATTAACCGTTATTGCTTGTACAAGTTTTCAAAATAACACAGAATATTTTTATATCTTTAGAGTATCTTCATAACATCTTATTTTAATGAATTTTAAAAACCTAACCCTTTTAGTTTTAGTTGCAATATTTGCATTTCCAGCTTGTAAAAAAGGCACTACCCCAAACCCTGCAACCTCAAACAAAACTGATACAACAACACATGTTTATGCAGTCGGCCTGATAGGTCCACACTCAAACAAGTATCATGCAACTTACTGGAAAGATGGTGTTATTGTTAACCTTACTGTGGATACAACAATAAATTCACAGGCATCCAGCATCGCAGTAAACGGCGCCGATGTTTATATCGGCGGTGTAACAGTTAACATGGCTACCTATTGGAAAAATGGTAACCCGGTATTCTTCAATGATGGCAACGGAAATAGTGCAGCCATTGGTGCGGTTACTTTTAGCGGAACTGACTTTTATGCTACGGGTACCAGAATCGACATAGGCGATAATGGCCACGCAGCAACGTATTGGAAAAACGGTATTCAAACAGAAATAAAAACTTCAATAAATCAGGGATCGGATGCCATATCCGTTCAAGGAAACGATATTTATATTGCAGGGGGATATACCAATTCTTCTACTAATGTTGAAATAACCGGATACTGGAAAAATGGCGTATTACAAAATTTGCAAGCCGATCCCACAAGTATGTCTTATGCTTATGGGATTGCTATAGCAGGAAGTGACGTGTATGTGTGCGGCAATACAACTGCACCCAATGGAAATAATATTGCAACCTATTGGAAAAATGGCATAGCAGTAAATCTTACAGACGGCTCAACTCCCGCTATTATATATTGCATAGGTGTTTTGGGTGCTGATGTTTATATGGGTGGCATTAAAAATATTGCAAACGGCAAAGGAGTAGCAACATATTGGAAAAACGGAGTTGCCTACAGCCTTGCTGATGGAAGTACCTATTCTGGCGTAAGGGCTATGGCAGTATACGGAAATAATATTTACTTTGCAGGTTATTTAGGTGATGTAGCCGGCAATTATATCCCTGTATATTGGAAGAACGGCGCCGTTGTCAACTTGCCGGGGACTACCCCAATTTCAAGCGTTTATGGAATAACCGTAACCGGCGGCAATTAAAGTGTCAATTCAATATTCTTCCTACTACAATTATATGACACGCTGTCTCCCAAAACTCCCTACATTTGCCGATTGTTATAATAACCATGGCTAAAGTTTCTATCAACCTGGCAACAGGCTCAATACAAAAGGAAGAATTAATTGTAGGTATCGACCTGGGCACTACCAATTCCCTTGTGGCTTTTATCAATCCTGATAAAAACCCGCAGGTAATTAATGATACCGGCAAAGGTGTTTTAGTGCCTTCGGTAGTCCATTTTGGGGCAACCGGGGATATTACTGTGGGTAACGAAGCGAAAGATTACTTAATAACCGACCCGCAAAACACCGTCTTTTCGGTAAAACGTTTGCTGGGGAGGTCGTATAAGGATATTGAAAATTATAAAGATTTTTTCTCGTACAAAGTCATTGATGATGACAGCGAAAGCCTGGTAAAAATTAAAGTTGGCGATAAATTTTATACGCCGATAGAATTATCAGGCCTGATATTAAAAGAGTTAAAAGTCCGTGCCGAGCACGCTTTAAAAACGCCCGTCAACCGTGCCGTTATCACCGTGCCGGCCTATTTTAACGATTCGCAGCGCCAGGCCACGCGCGACGCAGGTAAACTTGCGGGCTTAGATGTTTTGCGTATTGTGAACGAGCCTACTGCGGCAAGCCTTGCCTATGGCATCGGCCTAAACCCTGACGAAACAAAAACCATTGCTGTTTATGATTTGGGAGGCGGTACCTTTGATGTATCTATCCTGCAAATACAAAATGGTATTTTCGAGGTATTATCAACCAATGGCAATACTTTTTTAGGCGGCGATGATTTCGACCGCGTTATTGTTGATTACTGGATAGAAAAAAATCGGCTCAACAAAAGTGAAGTACTGGCTGATAATAAACTTGCCCAAAAGCTGCGCCTTAAAGCAGAAGAGGCCAAAAAAGCATTTGCCCACCAAAGTATGGTGAACGATAAGATAGGCGATATATGGTGTACCATTACCCGCGATACTTTTGAAGAACTCATTTTGCCAAAGGTTGAAGAAACCATTACCTGCTGCAAAAATGCGCTGAAAGATGCCAAATTGGATATTGCGCAAATTGATGAAGTAATTATGGTTGGCGGCTCAACCCGTACAACATTGGTTAAAAAAATGGTGGCTGAGTTTTTTGGCCGCCCCGTGCATGACGAGCTTAACCCGGATGAGGTTGTCGCCCTTGGCGCAGCCATACAGGCAGATATTTTGGCCGGCAACCGGAAAGATATTTTATTACTTGATGTTACGCCGCTTTCATTAGGCATCGAAACTATGGGCGGCCTGATGGATGTGATCATCCCCCGCAACTCAAAAGTACCTACCAAAGCTGGTCGGCAATATACCACTTCAAAAGACGGCCAGGTAAATATGAAAATTGCCGTTTACCAGGGTGAACGCGACCTGATAAAAGAAAATCGCAAACTGGCTGAGTTTGATTTGAAAGGCATCCCTTCCATGCCTGCCGGTTTCCCGAAGGTGGATATTAACTTTTTGCTTAATGCCGACGGTATTTTAAAAATACAGGCCGTTGAACTGCGTTCGGGCGTAAAACAGGAAGTTGAAGTAAAGCCCACCTACGGCATTACCGACGACCAGGTGGAACAGATGCTGATGGACAGCATCACCCACGCCAAAGACGACGTAAGCCAGCGCATGCTGATTGAAGCACGTACCGAAGGCGAACAAATGATTTATACCGTAGAACGCTTTATACAAAAGAACGGCAGCTTTTTGTCCGTTGAAGAGGTAGCAGAAA
This sequence comes from Bacteroidota bacterium, assembly GCA_013288235.1. GTDB lineage: Bacteria > Bacteroidota > Bacteroidia > Sphingobacteriales > Sphingobacteriaceae > Mucilaginibacter. The sequence continues at coordinate 3,344 of JABDCF010000148.1, forward strand.
CCGATGAATATCTTAAAACCTTAAAAGCAGCCTTGGCAGGCGGCGATAAAGATTTGATCCATAAGGCCATCGACGCCATAAACGAATTTACCCGCCCATTTGCAGAGCGTTTAATGGACCAGGCCATTAGTGTTGCTATGAAGGGGAAAAGTGTGGAGTAAAGAGTAGAGGTTGGCGATTGGTTTTTTTACGACTTCCCAATTCTCACAAAGCGAAACCTTCAATCAAAATTATCTTTTCAACCGAATTATTTTTCATTTCAATAAAATCGAGGCGTTTGGGATCGGCTGCATAACCCAGGAAATCAGCTTTGTCGCCGAAAGTTACTATATGTATTTCGTAAGGCAATTCGCGGCTGCTTTCAACAAACGCTGCTGCAAGCGGCCTGATGCGGTAAACAAGGTCGCCATTATGCCCCTTTAAAAGTGGCAATACTTTATCTTCGAATGCATGAAATTCTTCCTCGCAGCCGGGCTTTATGAAAATAAGTTGTGTGTAATAGATCATGTTGGTAATACTAATGTGAGTTAGATGATTATTAACTTATAAATCGCTATTTGGAATAAAGCAACAGTGCCAAATTAAAACAGGCGGTCAGCATTTATCCATGTGCACAAATTAGCAGGATTTTTTAAAAAAAGCGCTGATTTATTTAAAAACCTTTCGCCTTTAACCTTTTGCCTTTAACCCCTAACCTATCTTGCCTATATTTACAAACTTTACAATAACATAAAACCACCTGTTTTGAAAAACATCAAATTCGCTTCCATCCTGTTCTTTTCTTTTTATTTATTAAGCTATACAACGGCGCATGCCACAAATACCCGTTACCTAAAATTTACCGATACTGCCCGCAAGCCATTAGACACTTTGCTTTACGATTCATTGATGCATAAGCTGGCCAATGGCGATAAAACAGGTAAATGGCCCGTGAAGAAAGCGCCCAAGCCATTGCCGGGGGCTATATTGCCATTTTATAGAATAGTTGCTTATTACGGCAATATGTATTCAAAAAACATGGGGGTACTTGGCGAATACAAGCCAAAAGTGATGCTGGCCAAATTGCAGGCCGAGGTAAAAGTTTGGGAAAAGGCGGATACCACTACCCCCGTTAAACCTGCCCTGCATTACATATGCGTTACAGCCCAGGCTGATGCCGGCAGCAATGGCCTGCATAACCTGCGGATGCCGTTTAAGCAGATAGACAGCGTTATCCACATGGCGCGGTCTATAAACGCGCTTATTTTTCTTGACCTCCAGGTTGGCTTTAGCACGGTGCAAACAGAAGTACCCCGGCTTGAAAAATACCTGCAAATGCCCGATGTCCATTTAGGTATCGACCCGGAATTTTCGATGAAAGAAGGCAGCGTGCCCGGCAAAAGGATAGGCACCTTTGACGCCGCAGATATAAATTACGTAAGCCAATACCTGGCAGGCCTGGTTAAAAAGTATAACCTCCCGCCAAAAATATTGGTTATTCACCGGTTTACGCAAAAGATGGTAACCAATTATCAAAACATCAAACTACATCCCGAAGTTCAGTTTGTGATGGATATGGATGGCTGGGGCGGCGTAAAATTAAAACAGGACACCTATCATTATATTACCGCCCATGAGCCGGTGCAGTTTACCGGTTTTAAACTGTTTTATAAGAATGATCTTACAAAGGATACTCACCGAATGTTAACCCCCAAAGAGATTTTACAATTGAAGCCGATACCTGTTTATATTCAATACCAATAGAGAAGGTGAAAGGCGAAGGGTGAAAGGCGAAAGGTTAAAGCTTAAAGCTTAAAGGTAAAAGGTGAAAGGTGAAAGGTGAAAATTTCCTCCTACCCTTCGCCTTTTACCTTTTGCCTTTAACCTCCTCTTACAGTTTATCAATAGCTTCCTGCTCTTTCAGCGCGGTGATATTATTTTTATCGCTGTACTGATCAGTTTTTATAGCAAAGTCTTCTAATATCCCGGCGATGGTATCCAGGTTGTCAGATACGCGCTGGTGCATGTCGGGCAGATCTTTTTCAAGGCGTTTGTCGCCAAGCTCAATATTGTCAACTTCTATTTTTGCAAGTTTTTGAATAATAGCCTGCTGACTGTTTTTCAAATCCTCCAGTTCATGGACGATCTTCTCCATTAACCCAAATTTCTTTATCTTATCCATGTTGTTGTGTGTTTGTTTATGTATTGAATGAACAACGGGTTGAGAAATTTGTTTTGTAACAGCCTCAACATGGCTTAAAATAATAGAAATCCACGAGAAATTATTCTTGTGTTGAAAGTGTTTTTAATTCATCTTCATTCAGCTTAATGATTGAGTTTATCTCCTTTAAATTATAGAGGTAATTGTATTTATAACAGCCGTTATCAATATCAAAGCTTTCACTAACAGGATAAATGTTATCAGGTTCGGTTTTAACAAGCCAAAACTCACCCGCTATTTTTGAAACACTAAATATAATCCTTTTGCCATTCGAAAATTTGACACTTTTAAAATCACGATATGATTTATTAAGCCGTCCCAACTTTTTATTATAGACATATCGAAAAGAATCTATTTGTTTTTCAGAAAAATTATACTTTTTATAATTTTTATTTAGTGTAAGAAAAGGATCTACAAATAATATAGAATGTTTGAAAAATTCACACATAAAAGTGTCCTGGTCTGAGGTAGTTGGGTAATTTTCAAAGAAATTTAAATCTTTTTGAATAACTTCGGTAACCACCGGCCTACCATTATTTAATGTGCCGTAACAGATAATTACATAAACTGTATCACTTTTAAATGGGCTTGTTTGTGCTAATAATACCGTTGATTCAAAACTCATCAACATAAAGATCAATAAAAATTTCATGCTCCGTTTTGCCATCTTATTACTATTACCAATAGTACCATTATTTAAATACAATTAAAAATTGCTTTTATCATTTATAACTAATAATTTAGTTATATGAAAATCGCCCTTCTTTTTATCTTATTTACCTGGTTAATTATACCTGTATCAGCACAGCAAACACCAACAGTTGACAACACCTTGTTATTGGAATACTATCAAAACCAACGCTTTGCAGATGCTGCCGATTATCTTAAAAAGACTTATCCCGAACCGGTTGCCGATCTTAAAATATTATCAAGCCTGGCCTATACATCCTCCATGGCAGGCAGGCTTCCCGAGGCTGAGGGCTATTACCAGCGTATTTATGCTGCTGATACCACCAATGCTGCAATACTTTTTAATCTTGGAAGCGTAAATGAGCGTCGTGGCAACAACGCTAAGGCCATCACTTATTATAAAAAGATACTATTGAAGGACAGTACAAACTTTAGTGTTTACAAAGAAATGGCAACGCTTTCAAGAAGTTCGGGAGATTTAGGAAATGCCATAAACTATTTGATAAAAGCCAATAAGCTTAACCCAACCGAACCTGATGTGGCATATGACCTTTCCTCATTTTTCATCAACCTAAAACTTTATAAAAAGGCGGATACTATTGTCACAACCGCTTTAAGCGCCGACACAGCCAACCTTATGTTGCTGCTGGGAAAAGCACAAATAGATTACCGCCTTGAAAAATTCCCCGAAGCGGTTACTGTTTGCTCCCACCTGATACAATCGGGCAATCAAACCAACGAGATCATAAATATGCTGGGAAACTCTTATTACAGTTTAAAAAAATACAATGATTGCATTGCTACGTTAAAACAACTGGAAGAAAACAAAACAGCCAGCGAAACTTCCTATTATTATATGGCCATGAGTTACAAAGCCCTGCACAACCAGGCCCTGGCGGTTAGCTATTTTGACCAGGCGATAAAAGAGGCTGTGTCGCCAAACGTTAATTCCTACTATGGCGAAATGGCCGATTCATATGACCAGTTGCACCAGGTAAAAAACGCAGTAAATGCCTATCAAAAAAGCCTGCTCTACGGCGTTATGCCCCTCACCTATTATGCTTTGGGTAATTTGTATGATACTGAGTTGAAAAATAAGGCGCTTGCAAAGCGTTATTACAAAAAGTATATCGGCAGCAGCCCGCCGGAAACGCAGCAATCATATATGGCTTATGCAAAAAGAAGGATCGGCGAATTATCGGTTCATTAACCTCGCCACATACTTACCAATAATATCAAACTCAAGATTTACAACCGAACCAACACGCACCTGCTGTAAGTTGGTATGCTCGTGGGTATAAGGAATGATAGCCACAGAAAAACTATTTATTTTTGAGTTTACCACGGTTAAACTGATGCCATTAACACAGATAGACCCTTTTTCAACAGTGACATTGCCAAGGGCACCATCATATTCAAAAGTATATTCCCAGCTGCCATCAAGTTCTTTAAACCCAATACAAATTGCAGTTTGGTCAACATGGCCTTGCACGATGTGTCCGTCAAGACGCGCATTCATTTGCATGCAGCGCTCAAGGTTAACCAGGTCGCCGGGTTTTAAGTTGCCAAGATTGGTTTTATTTAAAGTTTCTTCGATAGCCGTAACGGTGTGAGTGCCGTCAGCAAGTGCAATTACTGTTAAACATACCCCGTTGTGCGCTACCGACTGGTCGATCTTCAACTCCCCCGCAATAGCCGATTCAACTGTAACATGCAAATTGCCCTGATCGTGGCGCAATTCAGTTACTTTGCCTAATGTTTCTATAATACCTGTAAACATGGTGCAAAACTAATTAATTGCCTTTGGTTACATGGCATAGAGGAAATGATATTACACTCAATCAATAAAAACAAAAGTATTTGACTTAGGACTTTCGACTCGAGACTTACGACTTACTTAAAATTACTGCTCACCTCCAACTTCTTATTCCTCAAATCAACGCCGCCTTCAATTACCGATTTAAGGTTGGCCATATAAAATGTCCACCCTATTTGGCATTGAACAAACAGGTTCTTCGATGGGTCATTTTCAATGGGGATATTTTCCTGGGTAAGTTCAACTATTGATACACCATTGCGGCTGCTGATATTTATGCTAACGATACTTCCGCCGGAGAAGGTGAATTTTATAAAATCGGTGCCGTTTGCTTCCAATATTTGTCCTTTTTCTGATGTATCGTCGCCCCAGCCATGCCACCACCATTCGTAGGTATCTTCCTTCATTATAAATTCCTCCGGTTCGCGTGTGCGCCGTGGTATAGTATAAAAATTAGCTTTTCGTAAAAACCATTTTTCAAGGCCCT
>JABDCF010000149.1 GCA_013288235.1 Bacteroidota bacterium
CCATCTCGGTGGTTTCAGGGCTGTGCCCGATTCTTTATTTGTGGTAAAATATATGCGGCCGCTTATGATGGGCACACGTTGCCATATGCTGGGTATGTATGTGGTTTTGGAGAATGCGTTGAGCATGGTTTGCGATTATCCGTCGGCTTACGAAGGACAGCCGGGTTTTAAATTTATACAGGAAGTGCCAACCAATTGGGATGAAACCAAAGTACCCTGCGCAAAAAGCGGGGAATATGTAGTTATTGCCCGCCGACAGGGCAAAGACTGGTACATTGGCGGTATTACAAACCATAAGGCAAGGCAGGTCACTATTCCATTGGATTTTTTAAGTAACAGCAATTATAAGGCTGAAATTTATTCGGATGCACCTGATGTAAAGAATGATCCGAACCATTTGATGTTAAAAACAACGACCCTAACAAAATCAGGCGCAATAACTATCTTTATGGCCGCTGGCGGTGGCGTGGCAATACACTTAAAATCACTTGATGGGATTTGAGTTTTTTTAAGCTGATACAGGAATAATAGGATGTAAATTATAAAATATACGCACAGATACGACTATGGGACCCGGTACTAATGAATCAATAAGCAGAAGAAACTTTATAAACTTAACTGCAGGTGGTATTGCAGCGGCTACTTTAATTGCAACACCTCTTTTATCTTTTGCCTCACAAAAAACACAAATTAAAGCCGTGGTTTTCGATGCTTTTCCAATTTTCGATGCACGACCTGTTTTCCAATTGGCAGACAGCCTGTTTCCGGATAAAGGAATGGCATTCAGCAACAGTTGGCGAATAGCACAATTTGAATATACCTGGTTACGCACTTCAGCCGGGCAGTATAAAAATTTTTGGAATGTAACCGAAGATGCTTTAATTTTTGCAGCAAAAAAGAGCGGTGTTAACCTCGCAATTAAGGATAGGCATCAATTAATGGAGGCTTATCTCCATTTAGATGTTTGGCCTGATGTTTTACCGGCGCTTCAATTATTAAAGGGGATGGGGATACGGCTTTCTATCCTTTCAAACTGGACTGTTGAGATGCAGGCCTCGTGTGTTAAAAATGCCAAATTAGAAGGATACTTTGAAAATTTACTTAGTACAGATAAAGTGCAGGCTTTTAAACCAAGTATAAATGCTTATCAAATGGGGGTTAACTCATTTAAATTAAATAAAGAAGAGATTGTTTTCGCTGCTCATGCGGGTTGGGATGCTGTTGGCGCTAAATGGTTCGGATATCCAACTTTTTGGGTTAACCGGCAAAACGTCCCTTTGGAAGAATTAAGCGTGACGCCGGATGGTACCGGGAAAGACCTGGCGGGACTGGTAGATTTTATTAAATCAGCCCGACCTTCGTAAAACAAGCAGATTATTGCATATAAAAAATCCTGCCGGTTTTAAACCAGCAGGATTTATATATCATAAAAGCAAACTAACTTTTTTAAGTTACTTTGCAGCAGCAACGCGCAATGCTTCGTTGTTTTTAGCTATCTGGCTGTGTTTTGGCTCAGCAGAACGGCTTCCCGGCTCTAAATTGGTGGCCAGCTTTAAAAACTGAACTTCTAACCTCGAAGTAGTTTTATTTTTCCTATCTTTTCTTTTTAAACGAGTAACGCCCATGGTGTTGTAATTTTAATGTTTTTAATCCTCGAGGTCGGGAGCGGATTCGAACCGCTGTAAAAGGTTTTGCAGACCTCTGCCTAGCCACTCGGCCACCCGACCATTTTTCAAGGTTGCAAAAATAGCAATTATTTATTGGCTGCCAACATTATTATTGGAAATTTCTGTTTATTTCTGAACAAAATATAGCAGCCGCTATAGCAACATTTAATGATTCGGCTTTTCCCGTGCGCGGTATGGTTACTGCTTTGCTGATCAATTTTTCAATTTCAGGCCGTATCCCGTTCCCCTCATTACCCATTATTATCAACCCTTCGTTGCCAAAATTGGTAGTATAAATACTTTCCCCGTTTAGCAGCGCTCCAAAAACAGGCAACCCTGTTTGATTTAAAACGCCGGCTAAATCAACATAATGCACATTTATCCGCGAAAGCGAACCCATGCTGGCCTGTATAACTTTAGGGTTATATACATCAACAGTATCCTCCGCGCAAATTATATCGGTTATGCCAAACCAGTCGGCAGTGCGGATAATAGTGCCCATATTTCCGGGGTCCTGGATACCATCTAAAACTAATGAGAACTTTCCTTTAAGCTTTATGTTACTTATTGCGGGCCAAACGGGTATTTTAACCAGCGCTGTAATTTGTTGAGGTGTTTTTAAACTGCTGATCTTTTCGATGTCTGTAACAGAAATTTCAGATAAGTTTATTTTTTGGGATAATTTCAGCACTTTTGGATTGAATGAAGCAGTATGATAAATAGCTTCGATTTGGTACGGGGAATTAATAAATTCAATGACCGACTTATAGCCTTCAACTAAAAATAAACCATAACGTATACGGTCTTTTTTGTGTTGTAAGGACTTTAGTAAACTGATTTGAGACTTTGAAAGCATATAATAAACCTGGTGGTTACATTTTTACAATATTAAGTATTCTTCTGGTCATCCTTGTTTCCGGGTGCAGTTTAACGCGCAGGCTTAAAGACAATCAGGCCCTGGTACGCAAAATAACCATACATGGCGTTGATAAAGAATTTTCGGAAGCTGCCGCAAATTACGTTGATAAAGAGCAGCAGCCCAACAATGTCATCAATCTTCAGTTTTATTACATGTTCAGTAAAAACGGCAAGAGCGATATCGGCGAGCCCCCAGTTCTTTTAGATAGCAACCTGGTTGAATTTTCGCGCATACAAATTGAGCGGTTCATTCAAAACAAGGGCTACTTGAAAGCCAAAGTTGTTGATACTATAAAGATAAAAAAGAAAAGGGCCGAATTGATATTTACCGCCGTTGAAGGGCCGTTATTCCGGATCAGAAAAATACAGGACAGCATACCCGATAAAAATGTACAAAACCTTTATAGGGTAAACCGGCCAAGGTTTTCGCATGTGCAGCCTGGCGGGCGTTTTGATACGGATAGCCTGGCTTATGACAGGGATGAGTTCTACACTATCATGAAACGCAATGGCTATTTTGATTTTTATCGGCAATACATCAACTTTACTTACGATTCAACCTTTCGCAGCAGTGTTGTGGATATTAAAATGACTATCGGTAACCCCATTGGTAAGTCATCACACCCAATTTATAAAATAAACAATACTTTAATAACAGTAGCTAACAGCGCCGGGCGCACCGAGGGTAAGGCCGACACTATACAGGTAGATTCGCAATTCCGGTATGTTGATTTTTCGCATAAGTTTCAGCCGCGTACGGTTATTGATTATGTGTTTCAACGCAAGGGCCAACTGTATGATATTGACAGGCAAACCCTTACAACATCGCGCTTATCTGAGTTGAACATATTCAGAAATGTACCCAACCCAACCTATGAAAAACTACCGGACAGCACTAACCGCCTAAACAGCAGGATAGATATTGTGCCGCTGAAACAAATGTCGGATAGGGTGGAAGGGGAGTTCCTGTTTAATGCAGGCCAATATGGCTACAATTTAGGCAATACCTTTACCGACCGCGACCTGTTTAAAAATGCCGCCATTTTACAGATAAAACTTAACTGGGCCGTATTATTTGATAATGGCAGCAGCACCACCAACCCCAATGGTATTGAAAACCAGGACTTGCGGGTTGGGGCAAACCTTACCTACCCACGTATAATCACCCCGTTTACTTTGCCGATATTAGGAAAATACGGAGTGCCGCATACTACTTTTTCAACTAACTACCAGTTATTTTACGAGATTGGTTTAGTGCAGCGAACAAGTTTTATTAACTCGATAAGTTATGACTTTGCCGAAACCGCCGAAAAAACACATACGGTAACACCCATTGATATTGAGTTTTCCCAGGGCATTATTAACCCGGTGGCACAGCGGGAGTTGTTAACTAAAAACCTTTTTGCGTATAGTTACCTTATAGGTCGCACGGTTTTCACAACAGGTAGCCAATATACCTACCAGTACAATGCCAACAAGCTAAATACCTTGTCGAATTTTGTTTATTTCCGGGGCAGTTTAGATGTGGGGGGCAATACCCTCGACTTGCTAAGCCACATATTTAATACACCCAAAGATTCATTAGGCGAGCGGACATTTGCCGGCAGGGCTTTTTCGCAATACGTAAAGGCCGAGACCGATTTTCGCGTTTTTCATAGCTTCGGGGGCGAAAGGCAACTGGTATTCCGCTTGAACCCTGGCATTGGCGTTCCATACGGTAACAGCAGCCAGTTAAAATATAAAGACAGCGTTTACGCTGGCGGACTAATATTCGAGAAGAATTTTTATGCAGGCGGGGCCAACGATATGCGGGCCTGGCTGCCCCGTACTTTGGGACCGGGCCAGTTTAACCGTGCCCTTTTTTATGGCCCTCCAGGAATAAACGGAAAATTATCACGCGGCGACTCACTGCGTACCCGTTTAAAATATCTCGACCAGTTTGGCGAGATAAAAATTATCTCGAACCTTGAATATAGGTACAAACTGGTTGACAATTTCTTCGGTTCGGTACTAAAGGGAGCTGTATTTATGGATGCCGGAAATATTTGGCGCCTTAATGCCCAACAGGGGGCGCCAAATGTGGAATTCAGGCTGAATAATATTTTGCCTGCCACAGCGATAGATATTGGTACAGGTTTGAGGTTCGATCTTGCTTTTTTCGTTTTCAGGCTTGATGCCGCCTTTAAGTTTAAAGACCCGCAGTTTAGCGGTTCAAACCAATGGGTGCTTATCGATCATTTTAATTTTGGGATCGGAATGCCATTTTGATTTCGGATTCCGGATTTTCGATTTCGGATTTGAGAATGATTTTTGATTCGGATTTTTGATTTCGGATTTTTTGAAAGGTAAAGTTTCCAGACTTTCAAAAAAAATAAAGCCTCCTCACACTCGCTGTTCGGAGGCTTTAACCTAAACCTTATCACAATAGGCAAGCTAGAACCTGCCATATGAAGCAACAAAGATACCCGATTTTTTTACATGTTAAAAATTTTTTTTGTGTAACAAAAACGCAATGAATTTACATTTATTTAATAATGGCCTATTTTAGCTGCTAACGCAGTTTTTGTTTTTTATGATGATAAAATTATCACGATTTTGGATAATAAATGCCACAGTATCAACGGGTAGTCAAAAGATATACCCTACGGATTTAATTGGTTTTTGGAAAATATCGTGCTGGTTATAAATTTTCCCCTGTCGAAAATATTATAATGTGTTTTATAAAAAAAATACGCTTATTTTACTAATATTTAAAATGTTATACGGCTTAGTATGTCAATATTCTATACAGACTGCAGGATGAAAATATCCTCGATAATTGTTACTGCGGCTTTATTTTTGGCGTCGTGCGGCGCAATAAAACCCGAAGTTCCAGATTTGCCCCAATCGCAGTTCAGTTCCGTCCCCCAGCCCGATTCAAAAATAGATGTGCCTGTTAGTATTAACCTGGCGCAGGTCTTTAACGATCTTAATTCAAGGGTGCCTTCCACTTTCGCAGGTGATGGGACGGTAGGGCCGGCGCAGTACCGTTGGACTATTAAGCGGCAGCCCTTCAATATGTCCCTCTCAGGCGATTCCCTCTACATTGTTGATGCAGCGCATTGTAACGGCGGCGGGTATCTTAAAAACCCTTTAAACGGCAAATGGGCCAGTGTGTGCGCATGCGATGTCGATTTAAACATAGGCATCCATGCAGGATTTAAACTTTTAAGTAATTATTCGCTAACAGGGAATGCTGTTTTAACCCAATTCGATATCAGCGCATGTAACCTTAATGTAGTGAATTATGACGTTTCGCCCATTTTAAAGCCGAGGGCTATCGATGCTATCAATAGCGCCCTGACCGGGGTAAACGAGCAACTAAAGCAGTATAATTTCCGCTCACTTTTACAGCCTGCCTGGAACCAGCTTTACCAGCCCATCAAAATCGGTGATTTTGGTTATATCGCTATCAACCCCTCAGCCATCAGGATATCGCATCCTACCGGGTCAGGTAATATGCTCAACTTTTCGGCGGGCGTAACAGCCAAACCTGTTTTTTATTTAAAAGATCCCGGCAAAATGGCGGTTAGCAGTGTGCCTGATATTTCGATGGGTACGGGCGGCGATGGGTTTAATCTGAATCTGGATGTCCATTTAGATTACGCGCCGCTTAATAAACTGTTGAACGGCGCTATAGCAAATCAACAAATAACAGTCGGCGAAAAAGGATATATCATTATCCAGGACGCATCGATATTTGGTACCGGGAACAACCATTTGTTAATTAAAGTGAAATTTACCGGCAAGCAGGGCGTAGTGCCCTATCATGGCCTTTTATATTTTACCTGCCTGCCCATGTATGATGTAAATACCGGCAATTTTTATGTCAGCGATATAAATTTCGATACCAATACCATCAACAGGTTAAAAGAAGGCCCGGCAGTTTGGATACTTACTTCGGGGCTGAAGAAGTACCTGGGTAACGAGGTGCATTTTAATGTAGCAGGCCAGGTAAACGGTGTTAAAAACAAATTGAACCAGGCACTAAATAGCCAGGTATCGCCAAATATCGCCCTTTCGGGGAATATAAGTACGTTTAGTGTACAAGGGATATTGCCGCAGAATGATCATATTTTGGTGAGGCTTGGCGCCTCGGGCAATTTAGCAGTAAAGGTCATTTAAAGTCGAAAGTCTGAAGTCTTGAGTCTAAAGTCCTAAGCTTCTGACTTAAGACTTCAGACTTTCGACTAAAGACTTACAAATAAGACTGCAGCACATTCGCTTTTGAATTCTGCCTCAGGCGCATCAGCGCTTTATCTTTTATCTGGCGAACACGTTCGCGGGTTAAGCTGAATTTTTCGCCGATCTCTTCTAATGAATGCGGGGCACTGCTGCCCAGGCCGAAAAATAAAACGATCACTTGCCTGTCGCGTTCTGCAAGGATATTTAATGAACGGTTGATCTCCTGCGATAACGAATCAACCATCATTTGGCTGTCGGTACCGGCATCAGTGCTTTGCAGCACATCAAGCAGGGTATTTTCCTCGCCGGTTATAAACGGTGCATCTACTGATACCTGGCGGCCCGAATTTGACAACGAGTCGGATACCTTTTCAACACTCATTTCCAAATCTTCTGCTAATTCTTCCGGTGTAGGCTGGCGCTCTAAATGCTGCTCCAGTTTGGAGGCCGATTTATGCAGCTTGCTCAACGAACCTATCTGGTTCAGCGGCAAACGCACTATCCTGCTTTGTTCGGCAACGGCCGATAATATCGATTGGCGTATCCACCATACTGCGTACGAAATAAATTTAAAACCCTTGGTTTCATCAAAACGCTTTGCCGCTTTTATCAGGCCCAGGTTACCTTCATTAATAAGGTCGCCTAAGGTAAGGCCCTGGCTTTGGTATTGCTTGGCTACCGAAACAACAAACCTAAGGTTAGTTTTTGTTAAACGTTCCAAAGCAGCCTGGTCGCCTTCGCGTATTTTTTGGGCAAGTATAACCTCTTCCTGTGCGGTTATCAGGTCAACTTTGCCAATTTCATGTAAATACTTTTCAAGCGATTGCGATTCGCGGTTGGTAATGGATTGGGTTATTTTTAATTGTCTCATTTTTAAATCAATATCAGCCCGGTAATAGCCAATTGCAAACATTCAATTGCATCACCAGGATGGGAAATAAATAAATTATCAATTATAGCAGCTCAAAATTGCCGTTCAGCAGATTAGTAAATTTTGATGTTTAAACATCCTGCAGCAAAACGTTTTTGCGCTGCAGATAAATGGAGAGGTAAATCTTTTCTTGCTTTAATGATGTGCAAAGATACGCATTTAATTGTTAACCGGATGTAATATTCGCGTGCATAATTCAGTTTGCAGTGCGCAGTTTGCAGTTTCAGTATGCAAAGTGACTGCCGACCGCCTACTGCAAACTGGCCACTGGTTCAGCCTACAAGCGGCTTTATCTTTTGCCCTATTAATTCTATGGCTTTCATCAGCTGCTCATGGCTGAGGCCGGCGTTGTCCATTTGGAAGGTAAACCTTGATACGCCGCCAAGCGCCTCGCTATGCCGAAGGATCTTTTCAGCAACTAACTCGGGCGATCCGATGAGGTAGGCGCCTTTAGGTCCGCGCTGGGCATCGTATCCGGGCCGTGTTACCGGCGGCCAGCCTCGTTCCCTGCCCAACCGTGTAAAAGTTTCACGATAGCCGGGATAATAAGTTTCGGCGGCCTCTTCGGTGGTTTCGGCAACAAAACCAAGCGAATGGATCCCTACTTTTAATTGTTCCGGGGCAAAACCTGCTTCGCGGCCCGCGTTGCGGTACAGGTCAACCAGCGGCCGGAAACGT
>JABDCF010000150.1 GCA_013288235.1 Bacteroidota bacterium
CAAGGTGGCTTTCTAAAATACCTATGCCATTATCGGTTATATAAATTGTAGCGATGCCCTTCTTAACCTCAATATTCAGTTCAACAGACTTATCTGTTTTAGTTTTATCAAGGTATTTAAAGGCATTTGATAACAAGTTGCTAATGATAAGCTTTAAAGGGGCTACATCATTCAAAAAAACCTCGTCCTGCTTAACACTTGTTTTAAAGGTCACATTATTGGGTATTGAGCTTATTGTATGTATGGCTATTAGTTCATCAATAATTTCATTAAAATTAATTTCGGTTATTTTTAACTCCCCCCGCTGCAGGCTATAATAATCATGCATACTTAAAACATAAGTATCCAGTTTTACTACCGATTTTTCCATCAGGAAAAGCAACTCCCTCATCTCTTCAACATCGTCAATCAAACGGGCCAGGTTAATAGCCCCCAAAATCCCCGACAAAGGACCCCTGATGTCATGGCTAACGCTGTAGGCAAATTTATTCAGTTCATTATATGCTTTTTGTAATTCGTCATTCTTTACAGCAAGCATTGAATTGGCCATATAGAATTTGTCGGCCTCGGCTATGGCCCAAATGATATCTGCCTCAGTCCAGGGCTTTTTTACAAACCTGAAAATGTTCCCTTTGTTTATGGCATCGATTATCGATTCAACATCGGTATAGGCCGTAAGCATAATACGTACAGGGAGGGGGTGGCTGATCCGAATCTCTTCAAAAAAATCAACACCTGTTTTACCGGGCATACGCTGATCACAGAAAATTATCCTGATCCCGGGGTGTTCATTAAGAAAACCGATGGCTTGCGGCACGTTTACTGCAGTCAGGATTTGATAATCAAGCCTTAATGCCGCTTTAAAGCCTACCAGGTTTTCCGGCTCATCATCTACATACAGAATTTTTATTTTTTCGGGCATTGCAGTTAATCACGAATACAAAGAAGCATTAATATTTTCATTCAAAATGGATGCAAAAAAGCCAGGCTCCTTTGCAAAGGTGTAATGGTATTAAATGGTAATTGCGTTAAATACAATTGGTATTTGCAAAGTAAATTCGGTCCCTTCATTAAGTTTGCTGTTTATAATTATTTGCCCGTTATGTTTTTTTACGGTATTATACGCTATTGACATGCCTAAGCCGGTACCTTCGCCAACATCTTTCGTGGTAAAAAACGGTTCAAAAACCTTTTTTTGTGTTTGGGCATCCATACCCGTTCCGTTATCTTTTATTTTTATAAATACGTTCTCGTCATCGTGGTTTGTTATGATCGCAATTTCACCGCCGGTATTTTCGCCAAACTTTTTTTGTACAGCATAAACAGCATTTGAAATAATATTTAAAAATACCTGGTTTAACTTGCCAGGGTAACATTCAACCGCCGGTAAATCATCATATTGCTTAATAACATTTATTTTATTGTTCAGCAGGTTATTTATGATTACCATGGTTGACTCCAGGCCCTCGTTTAAATCGGCCTTCTTCAGGTCGTCTTCATCCAGTCGCGAAAAAATCCGCAGCCCCTTGACAATTTCAGCCGTCCGGTTGGCGCCTTCGTTAATTCCTTTTATAAGATGTTTTATTTCTACCTTCAGGTAATCAAAATCTAATTCCTCTTTATAGTCGTTTATCTTCTTTTGTTTTTCTGCGTGCGATGCATCAGACATGCCAACATTTTCAATCATCGTCAACGCGTCGAGCACCATATCGATATCCCGCTTTAAAGGATTGAT
The DNA here is from genome assembly GCA_013288235.1 of Bacteroidota bacterium. Taxonomy (GTDB): domain Bacteria; phylum Bacteroidota; class Bacteroidia; order Sphingobacteriales; family Sphingobacteriaceae; genus Mucilaginibacter. The sequence continues at coordinate 1,736 of JABDCF010000150.1, forward strand.
ATTTGATGTGACAAAATTTATCGGGTTGTTAATCTCGTGGGCTATTCCGGCAGTCAATTGGCCCAGCGAGGCCATTTTTTCCGATTCGACCAATTGTGTTTGTGTTTGTTTTAAGTCTTCGAGCGTTTTATTGAGTTCCTGGTTCGATTCGCTTAATTCAACAGTACGTTCTTCTACTTTTAACTCCAATACCACATTTTGCTCGCGGATGATCCTTTCATTTTCCTGTAATACTTTTAATGTTTCTTCCTGCGATTTTTCTTTTTCGGCTTTAAAGATATTTATCTTATCAGCAAGCGCAAACGAAAGTAATACTGCTTCAAAGGCCGAACCAATTAAAAGTGCTGAACTTGTAACATCATTATAAGGGAATAAAATATTGAAGTCTTTTAGTACATATACAACTACGCATACAATAAAAACCGACCATGCAATAAGAAAGAACTTAGCTGTACGAAAACCTTTAAAGAAAATGGTTATTGCCATTATCAACACATACACTGCACTAAACATTGCAGATGAGAGCATGACGGTATAACTGGCATTATAATGTTGCGTAAGCGCCAATATAATTTGGATGGTATAAAGAAGCCAAAACACATAAGATATTTTATACAACACAGGGGTATACTTTCGGGCCGAAAGAAAATGTTTAGCAAATTCAATAGCCGCCAGCCCTATTAATGCCGTGGTTATATAAATACTGATGTCTGCCAGGTAGGGGTGATTGGGCAAAATAAACCTGAAAACATACCCTTCCATGCAGGCTTGGGTTAGTAAAACTATAGCCAGGTATGATACATAGTATAAATAATTCTTGTCCTTTACGGTTATATAAATAAATAAATTATACAATAGCATTACCATTATAATGCCTATATAAATGCCAAAAGAAATATCCTTGATCAGCGCGCTTTCAAATACTTGCTCCAGGGTACCCAAATAGATCGGTAAAACGAGCTGCTTCCCGCTTTTTACATGCAGGTAAAATGTACCTGATTCACCCGGAGAAATGATAAAGGGGTAAATAAAAGTTTGGTGCTGAACCAAGCGGGCATTAAACGGCCGGCTTTGCCCGCTAAAATTAGTTTTTACTACTGCACCATTGTTTAATTGATAAAAATCAATATTATCAATCATGGGCTGGGTAATTTGCAGGGCCAGCGTTTTACCCGGATCATCGTTTTTTACACTAAACCTTACCCAATAAGAAAATGGAGTGATTAAAAGATTGGGGAACTTGCTTTGCGATTTTTTGTAATGATCGGATTTTATGGCTGCTTGTAACGAAATATTCGAATTGCTGTCAACTAAAAATTCAATCTTGTCGCCTATTACTCCAAAGTTTCCTTTGAAATTAATAGTTTCCTGGGCAAAGGAAAAGTGGTGAAGGCATATTAACAGAAAAAAAACAATATAAAATTTTATCCGGTTCATGTGTGGTTGAAAAAGTGAAACCTCTTGCAAATTTTAAGTCAGGACTAATTGTATAGTTGTCGGCTGAAAAGAAATTAAACCAGGTTTAAGTCGCAATTGGTAAAATAAAGATCATAAATTATCCGCACAAAACAAATCTATTTTGTCTTTTCTAAGTGATTTAATCCCTAAATCACCCCCAATGGCAACTTTCATTAAAAATACTTCTCTCTGGTCACCGTTATTTCCCGAAATTAAAGGAAATATTTTTAGAAATCTTTTTCTTAATAAGGAAAGTTTATCTGCCACATTATTACCTAATTCTTCTCCATGGCCGTGAATCAAACGATTGAAAAAGAAAGCAGGCGACAACATAGGGTGTACAGAAACCCCTTGCTGATTGGCAAATATCCAGGCATTTTGCACAGCCCTACCCGCATTTATCAGTTGGGCATGTGTAAATTCGGGAATAGTAAAAACGATAATGGCCGATGCAGATTTCACCGCTTTTAACGACATTTTTTTAAATGCATCCCCTTTATCCCATCCGGCCAGTAACTCAATGGCCTTCCAATCGCCGGCTACCTTAAACCCGGCTATTTCGCTTTGCGTGATATCAACTGATGCCACCTCAACGCCGTCTTTGGTTTTTTCAGCCTCATCCCTGTTCCATCTTAATTCATGGTAAAACTCTTCATGCCCAAGCTTATTTAAAAGCCTTACCTTATCGCATTCAGCAATTATCTCGGCAAGTTCGGCAAGCTCGTTTTCGTCTTCAGTAAAATAGAAATTTACGTTATCAAATTTGCCTACCAGTTGTTGCAATTGAAGATAAAAGTCGGCATTTAACTTTTGCCTTTTGCCAAGTTTTCTATTGGTGTGCCTGGTATATAAATGCCGGGCTGTATTTATTGTAGCTGCATCGGCAAGGGTACCTGCTGCCGAAAAACGAATAGCGGCAATCAGTCCGGGCTCATTTTCAAGAGGGAATAATTCTATATCGTCTTTTAAATTTAGCGCAGCAGACTGCAGGTGAACATTTTCTAACGCGGCACCGAGGGACATATGCGATCCCATTTCATAATAATCTCCCCATGACCATGATCTGTACTTATAATGAAACAGGAACAAGATGTTTTTACTGAAAAACCATTTCCAGGGTTGATTATTGCCCGCCGATGGGGCTGCTATGGCTGCATCGACAATTGTATTTAAATCGCTTTCTGATATTTTATAGTCCGCTGCCTTTGCATTGGTAAAATATTCATCAGCAACTCTTTTTATAGCTGATTGTTCAATCGGCAAATAAGGATTAGCAGTGTGTACCTCTTCATCTATTTTCTTTTCCGCATCCTTTACCAGGTCTTCAAGGTCTATATAATATCTTCCTGATTCGTGATATTGGTCAAGTAAAATACGGCGGCAAATGTCGGTGGTAAGCGCACCGCCCAAAGTAACCGACGACGCCAGTTGCGGCCACGTATTAATGCTCTGCTCAACTTCGAGCATCGACGCCTTTAGTCGGGTAGATATTGTATCGGCCCCGATCATTCTCAATATATAAGGGATTTTTTCCTCATTAGTAAGATCTTTAATATTATGGGGATCGAGCCCGTCGGCAAGTCCATGCAAAATGGCCCTTTGCGGTTCAAGGTCAAAACGTTCAACATCAAGCATGCCGCGGTCGTTAGTATCCATTACTACGGGGATACCAAGTTCACGTGCTTTAAACCGGCTTTCTATTTTAACGTCCAGGCCATCACAAACCTCAACAAACAGGTCTAATTTTCCGTCACCGGTAAAAAAATCGTCCATATTGCCGGCATGCAGCCCGTCATTAAATATCTTTATATTCAAATAAGGATCAATTTCGGCTATTTCCCGGGCTGCTATAATGGTTTTATTTATGCCAAGGTTACGTACGCCTGTCCGTATCCGGTTTAAATTGCTCAGTTCGGCGGTATCAAAATCCGCCAATCTCAGTTCGCCGCAAGTACGTTCCATAGCTATTGTCAGCGCTATCGATTGCCCTACAGACAAACCCACAATACCGATTTTTTTTGTTTTGAGCAGATCTTGTTCTTCTTTGGTTATTTTATAGCGATTACGGTTTGTTCTTACTTCAATAAACTCTTCTTCATCAAGTAAATGCACCAACTCCTGGTTCCAGGGATAGTACACCCAAACACCATATTCGTTAATGTCTGTTCCGGCCAGGTGCGCCTCGACAAGCGCCGGATAATCTTCTTTTTTTATTTTTATTGCAGGATTTTTACTTTTAACAAACTCCTGTAATTGACCATACATTTCATCATGAACAAATGAAACTTTGCCTTCTTTGATCAAAGCCTTAAAAATTGCTTTATCCGAATGGTTATTTAATCTTAATATTAAGGGTGTATGTGTTTGTTTTTGTTTAGCACTTGCCAGCAGGCCCGCTACATTTTCCATATGTTTGATTTTAAAAAGGGGTTCTGGTATTGGTTATATCCGTGGTGGTTTATTTTACAGACGAAATAATTTAAAAAAAGTCCAGCTCTTTTTCGTTGATTTTGTTTTTCACAAAATTTTTCTTCGCATTGCTGATGGTCTGGTTCAGGTCCCATTTGTCTAAACCGGGAATTTTTATTTCATAATGTATCTTTATTTCCTTGCGTCGCAACTCCTCAACACAAATGGTATTTAAGGCATCTCTTAACCTGAATATTGCTGCTTTATCCTCTTCGTTCGCCTTACTTAAAATGGGTACATCTTTCAGTATCATGGTTGTAGCCACGAGGTCTAATTTAGGATAGTAAAATGTTCCTTCGTTGCCGATGCTTGTTTCCAGCTCCATGCCAACACCCTGCACCGGCTTAACTGTGTAGGGGGCGCACAATGCAAAAAGCGATTGCAGTCCAATCTGGTAAGCAATTGCGACTGCTGTGCGTATTAAAAATATGCTGCCAATGCCATAACCTGCTATTTCGCGCGAGTTCCATAAACCGCACAATTCGCCTGTACCGTGTTTTGCAAAATGCCAGACCAGGTCAAAAACCCCCGGATCAATAGCTGAAGTGGCCTGTTCGATAGGCAACGGGTCCGACCCACCGGCTACATGTACCCTTGCGCCTCCATATACTTTTTTCCTGTCTAATGATTCTACAATCATTACAAAGGAAGCAGGGTTTTTAGTCCATTCGTTTTTAGATGATGTAACCTTTGTTACCCCAATACTGGTTAAAACATGCGTGTGGCCCTGAATGAACAGTTCACAGGTTTCGGGCTCGTCAACTGCCCTGAACGCCCTGAGCCTCACTTCGGGGACTTCTTTATTTAAACCATCATCCATTTAACAATCTTTTAACAAGAACAGTATTATCAATTCAATGAAGCTTATCATTTAATTATATATAATCGGCAAAGGTAAATAACATATAAGCTGACCATTGTCGTCTTTTGGTCAATAATTTGATGAAATTGGTCGTGGTTTTATTGGCAATTTAAGTGTGTATTAATCCTATAAAAAGACAGCCATTTTTTTAACTTTATTTGCTTCTTTTTTTATGTTGATCAAATTATTCCAGGGAACTTCATTTTATAACTTCAAATTTTCTAATTTCATGCTGTAAACCGCCCTGCATGCCAAAACGTGTACTTTCTAGTAGTTTTAACACACCGGTTCCTCTTTATACGAAGCCATCCTTAAAAAGGTGGTGTTTTTTTGTGTTTTTTCTTTTATTTTTAACAGGAGGCGCATTCGCCGAAGGCAGCAAAGAAATAGCTGCAAACGGGGGCTATAGGGTCTATCTTTTTTCGAGCACTTCAGGTAGCTTATCTTTTCCGTTTCCCACCCTGGGGACAATGAAAGTTTATGTTAAAGCCGGAGAAACGATAAACGTTGGGTCAAGTGCGCAGGGTATGGATGCAGGTACTGTTAACTTCCGCGCCCCCGATGGTTCAACATATACAAGTGGCGCCTCAACAACTGTCGGCTTCATCGCCAGTCACAGCCAGGAACTCGCCGGGCCATTGCCCAATGCGGGCGGCTACACACCTTACACCGTAACAGTAAAAGCAGGGCAGGAAGGCATATGGGAAATTGACTTTATATCGCAAAGCAATGGTGTTGATTACGGCAACCCCGTACCTATAGCTGCAAATGCTGATTGGACGCAACCCGAAGGCCTGTATATTGCCGCGTTTGACATATCTGTACGCGATGTTACCAATTCACAGTTTCTAACCGGGCGGGTGTTCACAAATATATTTTCGGGTATATTAGGTACATTTAATGTGGGTTTTAATGGGATATTTAATATTTTGACCAGCGATGGTTACAAATACACACTGAATAATAATGGCCAGGCCGGTAATGGATTTACCTTTTTTGTAAATAATAAAGGGTTCAGAAACATGGATGGAACGGCCTCTTACAAAAGCGTTGATACCATTAATAACCCTAATGTGCAGGATCCCCGCATAGCTGATTCCCCAACTGATATCACTCAGAAAATATTTTTCAATTCTCCCGCCGCTGATCTTCCTGATTCGGCAAAAACGCCCGAAGGAATTTCCACATGGCTGTTAAAGTCGCCAACCATACCAACTATAAGCAATGTTGCCTTTACCGGCATCGAAGGAACACCGGGCAAGGCCGGAACAAATCCCTTAGGTTCAAATTTCACTTTTACCGCCAGCGCGGCCGGGACTTACGTAATAGCCATTGATGTTAATAATAACGGCGTATTTACCGATCCGGTTGACCGTAAACTAACCGGCGCGGTTAGCCCTGGGACAAACACGGTATATTGGGATGGACTGGACGGCCAGGGAAACAAAGTACCGGCAGACCCGCTGGGAAACTATAATGCCCGTATTACCGTAACCAATAAAGCCGGTGAAGTGCATTTTCCGTACTTTGATGTTGAGCGTAATGTTAACGGGCTTATACTTACGCGCACTAATGGCAATTACGCCCCGGATGATACCATTTACTGGGACGATTCGCCTTTAACGGCAGTAGGTACGCCGTCAAACCCTACCACAAATTTAGCGGGGATAAGCAGCCTTGTTAATGGCCACAAATGGGGTACTGCCACTGCCGATCCGAATAACCAGAATGATTTTGGGAACAACAAGGGCATCGATACCTGGGCGTATATTTCAACAGCTCCGGTAGTAAATTTAGTAGCGTTTCAATTGCA
>JABDCF010000151.1 GCA_013288235.1 Bacteroidota bacterium
ACGCTTCAGAGAAATTCTTAAATTCAAAGGAGCGGTATAGTTTGTTGCCGGTTTCGTGCCACATGGGGATAGTATTAAATTAAGGTAATCCATTCAATATTAAACTAACGAACAGCCGTTTTTGTTCTACTCAAAAACATTCATAATATTTATTTACCTAACAGGCGCTAATAAGTAAATTAATTCTAATTTAGGGGCATATAATTTAACCCTTTATCAAAACCAACCCTAAACACTTACAACTATGGATATGAATATGCCCGGCATGCAGGCAACCAGCAGCCCTTCAACAGTAGGTATCATTACTGAATACAGCCTCAACTGGCCCGATGGCAAGACTGCTTCGACACACGAACTGGCGGTTGGCAAAAAGTTTATTTTTGTTACCGGGCAAAATATGCACCGGGTAGCCAAATTTGATTACAACGGCAAGCTGCATACCTATTATGACATGCCCCATAAAAGCGGCCCGCATGGCATTTTGATAGATAAAAAAGGTCAACTGTGGGTATCGCTTGAGTTTCATGGCAAAGTGGTACGGCTTGATGAAGAAGGGTGCATAAAGGAAGAAATTGACGTACAACTGCATCTCGACGATGAAAAAACCGTAATAAACACCGCCCCGCATGGCATCGGCCTTGATGCCGATGGCGAAACCATATGGTTTACCGGCAAACGTACCAGTACCATCGGGCGCATTAAACCCGACAGGTCGGTGGAGCATTTCCAGTTAAATACCCTGGCCGCATTACCCATTTATCTGTCGGCGGGCGCCGATGGCGGTATCTGGGGGACTGAGTTGTTTGGCAGCGCCATCCTCAATATATCCCATGACGGTGTTTTAAATGAATATCCTATCCCAACGACAAACAGTCGTCCTATTGCTGTTATCGCCGATCCTTCGGCCAAATTTATGTGGTTTACCGAAGAAGCCGGTGTTAAAATAGGAAAGATAGATATGGGTGGTAACATCACCGAATACCATGTACCTGCGCTGCAAAAAAACGACATCCTGGCCTCGCTGGCATTCGATCATGAGGGCAACTTATGGGTGCAGGTTTATGTTGATACCACTAACCCCACTCCGGCAGGATATGATTATATCATCAGGTTTGATAAATCCATACGGGACCTGACTACCGATGACCTTTCGGGCGTACCATTTACAATGCATACCATACCGAGCAAAATGTCGATGATGCACAGGATAAAAATGGGCCACGATGGCAACCTTTGGTTTACTGAAATGATGACGGATAAATTGGGGAAGATACAGTTGGTGTAGATAATTCAGGTACAAGACCAGAGTCCAACCAATTATTTATACTTGCGATGGATCGGGTAATCTGAAACTTTGCGCTGGTTTTTGTGTGGAACAACGATGTTAAGAATCTTTTAACGAATAAAGAATAACAAAAATTTAATATTTTTGTAAAAAGCAATCGCCCATGCAAAGTCAAAAATTAAGCGCTTTACAATTGGACCTGTTAAATATGTATTCTTTCCAGCCAAAGGAGGAAGACTTGTTGGCTATTAAGGCTATGCTTGCGCGATATTTCTCCGGGAAACTCCAGGAAAATATTCAAAAGGCCATAGAGAAAAAGAATATTACTGAAGCAGATCTTGATCGTTGGCTTGATGAGTAGACTTCGGCTTATTTAAAGTCACTCAGCCTTCAACGAATCCGCCTTCAAATACTTTAAATAATTAGCGCGGCTTATTCTAATAGAGCTGTCTATCTTTGTACCAACGGTATAAAATTTTCGGTAATTATCAATTGAGTGCATGGACTTGTCAGCCTTAACATCATCCATAAACTTTGAAAATCCGGTTGCATTTATTTTAGATAACTCAAAAAGCGAAGGCAGTTCAAGTGTATCATTCCATTCGGCTCTGATTACACCTTTATCGTTAGGAATGTCCGCTAAATTGAGGTAATAGTTTGTTTCTTTTATTACCTCGCTGGTGTTGCTGTTAAGTTCGGCTATCTCGAACGACGGGTTATTGCCATGGTTCGAACAAATGGATGGCACTATCCGCATATACGAAACAGGCTCATTAGCTGTGTTATAAAACACCCTGAAATCGTTAAAATGGGTGTGGCTGGCTATTCCAAACTTAATTTTTGATGAATATTGCACCACTGTATTGATGAAAGTTTGTGTAGGGCCAGCATTCCAAAAACTCGAACCATTATACACATTAGTACCGGGCGGGATATGGGTAAGCAGCCACACATTTTTAGTTTTGGTATCGGCCAGGTTCGTTTGCAGCCAGTTTATCATGGCCCCCGCCTGCGGATAATTAGTACCGGCGTTCAGCAAAGCGCTATTATAAACCATTACTTTTAACTTACCGGTGGTACAGGTATAGTAACCCTGCCCCTTTAGTTCATCGGCCGACCTTTTTGGCAGGTTCGGCGCCCAGGCATTTGCAAAGTCGTTTAAAAATTTGGAGTCCTGTAAGGCATAATCCTGCCCGTAAGTGTCATTATTGCCCAATGCCGGGATGATAGTAACACCCGGGAAGCGTTCTTTAAATAATTGGGCGATAAAGCGGATACTTTTTCTTTTTAATACCGAATCAGCTGGTTTTGCGCCATGCCATATAAAGTCGCCTGCAATGATGATAAAAGCCGGGTGCGGCAACCGTCTTTTCATATTATCCAATGCCGACTGCAATATGCCATAGTTTGCGTCCTGGTACAGCAGGCTTGCATTTATAGTGGCCTGTACTTTTAAGTTTTCGAATATTGTTTTCCACTCGTCAATAGATGCTGCCTGCAATTTTCTCCTAAGCGCCGTATCTTTTGGCGTGCCGTACAAGGGGCTAAAGTGGATATCTGATACGATAAGGCATTTTTCGGTTGCATTGTTGGCTTGAGCATAACAACTCCCGGAAAAAATGAGCGTCACAAAAAATAAAAAGACCTGGGTTGGCACAAAAAAATAATCTCTAATGTTTTTCATAGTTAAAACTGAAAACTTTCGGGACTAAATTTCACCATTATATTTTATAAAACGCGGGGACTAATGGAATTTTTAGGATTTTATCCCTCCATCGCTAATTCTTCTTCGTAAGTTAAACTAAGGTCTTCTTTAATTTTATCCTTTGTTGGCCGTATCCATATAAAATAGAGCACATTAAGCGTGGTAAGTATCATATAAAACAAATTCCCGGTGAGCATATATACTACAATCCCAAACATTGATGGCCCGTTACTAAATGCAAACCTTATAATAAGCGCCGCTTGATAGGCTGTTAATTTTTCGCGCAGCGAAGCCTTGTCGGCAAGCTTGGCAACTTGCTGTTTAAACAAAAAAGTGCCCATCAGCATTCCGCCAACGGTCAATAATAGTGCTACATAAAAAAACACATCATTCCCGGGCTTTAAATTTAGGCCTGTGCTATTAGTGATTGAATATGTAACAACGCCGAATAAAATCTGCCCAATAAGCAGCGCTGCATGGACAAGGGTTATTAGTTTAAAATAGGCTGGTGATGGTTGAATGCTTTCCCGATTATTATACATACATAATTGTGATTAAAAAACTAAGCTACAATTATTTCAACAGGATAAAATAAAAATCAAATAGATATAGCCTGGCAAAGGGAAAAAATACGACTTACTACTTTAGACCAAAGACTGTTGACTTAAAGAGGCTTATTATAATTTTCGGGTGGTGTTGAAACAATCTCTCCAAATTCGTTAACATAAGCCAGTTCCATGTCACCGCCTGTTGAGTTTTGCTGACGCTCCATCTTGCGCTGTTCTTTATCCTCTTTCCTTTTTTGTTTATTTTTTTCGAGTTGCTTCTTCATGAAAGTCGCCTGTGATTTTGCCATAATGGTATGTGTTAAAGATGATGGCCTTCGTGCTGAATGCAGTGTACCGGGCCGGGAAGCCCGAATGTATATCAAACAAGCATAATTTGCACAAAGGTAACAAAAAAACGGGACAACAGGCTTTTTATAGTGCCTTTTGTTAAGTAGACCGGGTAGAAAAAACGCCCCTCCCCTTGCTAATCTCAATAATTCTTTATTACTTTGAAATGCAAAGTACTTTTGCTCGTTTAAAGAATGAGATTTAATAAATACTATTTTCTGCTTGCCCTGCTCCTATTCAGTATGGAATTTTATATCGGCACTAATATACGCGATTCGTTCGTGCGCCCCTATGGCGGCGACTTCCTGGTGGTAATATTGCTGTATTGCCTGGTTAAAAGCTTTATTAATTTCCCTGTACTGCTTACCGCAGCCTGGGTATTATTATACGCTTTTGCGGTCGAAATTTCGCAATATTTTCACCTGGTAAACCTGCTTGGGCTGCAGCATTCAAAAATAGCGCGGATATTGTTAGGTGCTTCATTTTCGTTTGTTGATATGGGGATGTACACATTGGGCATCCTGCTGGTTATTGTTGTGGAAAACTTAAAGGATAGCCTTAAAAATTTTTGAGACCCAAATGAAAGCTTTGTTTGTAGATAATGATTCTATCGTAAGGAAAATATGGGGGAAAGCGGATACTTGTCTCTTTATTTTCGCCGGCGCTGCTGCGGAGTTTGCTTTAAACAAAGCTGTAGACTGGTTATATTTTACAGGCCGCCTTCCGGCGGATCCGCTCGGACGCCTGTTCTCAACCATTGCTTACGCCCGTCAAATTATTTTTTCGGACGAAGAAACAGCACTGCGGGCAATTGACCAGATCACTGCCATCCATAAAAGTGTGGAAAAAAACCGTGGGGCCAATATTCCCGATTGGGCTTACCGTGATGTTTTATTCTTATTGATAGGATATTCCATCAGCTCATTCGAACTAATAGAAAGAAAACTGACTGGCGCAGAAAAAGCTGAAATATTTAACGTTTTTTACCGGGTAGGCATACGCATGCAGCTAAAAGATCTGCCCCAAACATTCAATGAGTGGCTGATAGTGCGGGAAGAGCACTTAAAGCAAAACCTTATTAAAAGCGAATTTACAACTGATCTTTACCGCCAGTATAAAAAACACCTGGGTACGTCACGTTATATTATTTTAAAACAGGTACAGTTACAGCTTGTACCGCAGGCAATAAAAAAGATGCTTCCTATTGGCAGTATACCCTGGTCGATGCCTGTTTTAAAGCTTTACAGAATCATGAGAAAATTCAAACTTGAAGGTTCGTTGAAAAACGCTTTATTGCCGTCAAAATATAAAATTCAACTATTGGGTATAGAAGATATTGAGGTGGCGGGGCACGCCAACATAAAGTCAAAAAGTCTTTTGTCGGAAGTCTAAAGCCCTCAATTTTTATTTTCTTACTCAAGAAGATATTGAGGGCAAGATCGGAGGAGGTTTTAAAATTGAAAAAAAACTAAAAAAATTAACCGAAAGCCCTGAATATTAAATTAAAAGCCCTATTTGGGACTTTTACTTAAGACTCAGGACTTTCGACTTAAGACTTAGAAGTAAAAACTACCAGCCGGAACCTTTTTTAGCATTGCCATTTTTTACATGTTCTTCGGCAGTTGCCTTTCCCATAATAGCAGCCATTTTGTTGCCTGCGGCATCTGTTCCTGTTGCAATGTACCGGCCTGATTTAATATCAATAACCGGGTTGATCATTGGTACATTTTTAGTTTTTGTTTTTACTGAATAAGCAGTAATACCGTTTGTTGTTGCCATGATAAGTTTTTGTTTTTTTTAAGTTAACCCTTTGTTGTATAATTTGTTTTATGAATTGGTGTTTTTGTTATCAATTATTAAAATTTAATACTTGGTAACAAGCAGGCAAGATATATAATTAAGCTTAACAAACAAGTGGGTTTATTTAATTGTTATTAACACACCAGTCATAATTAATTAATAGTGCAGACTGTATATTAGTGATGTTAACAGGGCACCCATATTTTAGAGATCGGAATGTTTATCGAAAGGAAATAACTTTGGCGGTTTGATAACAAACGGCATACAGTTAACCTGCCTGAAGTATTTCGCTTCATTTATGCTTAACTTGTGCTCCAGAGCGCTTGAATGGTACAAATATTTGGAACTGTTAACATTAAGTATTAGTTTAACATCGTTATTTTACGCCAATAAAAGTCAACAAAAATGAGAAACAGAGATTCGAGCATACTCTACCTTGTATTAGGGATATATGCGCTAATGGTAAGCTGGTACTATAACCATAACCTTATCGTATTATTAATTACCTATATATTCTGGCCCTTGTACCTTATTTACGAACTGCTTATCGGCCACCTTTCTCATGGATTGTGGAAAGAAATACCTATGTCATACTTCAAATAATGGCGCAATTTCCGGAAAACCCTGTGTGCTGTTAGCGGGCCGTCAAATAAAATCGCGTCAATAAAATAATGCTGTTATGTTTTTCAAAACGGCTGTATTACGCTTGCAGTATTCTATAATTGTTAAATTGTGTAAAAAAACCAACGCGCGTTATATTATTCTAAGGTAAAAGTCGTTCTTTTGCTAAATAATTATATATGAAGAAACTTTCACTTATTGCTACCCTGTTATTAGCGGTTTTATTACTGCAAAAATGTACAAAAGATACTATATCAGAATCTGCCACGTCCAGCACTTTATTGTTTGCCGTTATTAACGATACTACCTGGAACGCAGATACTATTCATGCTTCGGTTACGTATACTGCCGCGACAAATAGCAAAGTATTTTCATGCAATGCAATAGGCGATAATAAAGGGTTAACCTGGGCTGTTACCCAAAGTAATTCAACAAATACCTCCGGTTTCCCAATAAGTGTAAATTATAATGCCGATGCAGCCGGGCTTAATACCTTTGTTTTTAATACTACCCAAAGAAATTCATTGGGAAATTTAGCACTTGCACCACTTGGTACAGTTAAACCGGGCTCGGGTACGCTTGTTATATCTGCAATTGATTCTGTCAAAAAAACCGTGACCGGCACATTCTCCTTTACTGCTATACTAAACAACTACGATAATAATGGCAATATAATCTCTACTACCGTTTCGCAGATTTCGGCAGGCGCGTTTAACAATTTGCCTTATACTTTTTCCAGCAATTAGCTCTGAGTCTTAAGTCTTCAGCCTAAAGTCCGAAGTTCTTGTAAAATTATGACTTAAGACTTTCGACTCAAGACTTTCGACTTAGTACCACCTCAGGCTTAACAAAAATGTCTATAAAAAATAAAGCTGTCTTTTTAGACCGCGACGGTGTACTTAACCAGGAAATGGGCGATTACGTACGCCGTTTCGAAGATTTCCATATCCTTAATAATTTTGATGCCTTAAAGGCCCTGCAATCCAAAGGGTATTTGCTCATTGTCGCCACCAACCAGGGCGGTCTTGCAAAAGGCTGGTACACCGAAGATGAGCTTGCCAAAATGCATACCTATTTAAAAGCAGAATATCAAAAGCGCGGCGTTGTGATCACCGATATTTTTTATTGTCCGCACCATCCGGACTTTACAGGCGACTGCGATTGCCGCAAACCTAAACCAGGCTTATTGCTGCAAGGAATTGAAAAATATAATATAGACCCGTCCAAATCATATTTCATCGGCGACCGTGACCGTGACATAGAAGCTGCTACGGCCGCAGGTGTTAAGGGGATTTTGGTTGACAGTGATCAACCTTTGAGTGAAGTGCTGGGAATGATTGATTAATCGCTGCCGCGAGTTTAGCGAAGCGTAACTCGTGGTGCGGCATGGCAGAAGCTTCCAGCTTCCGTGTATAAATATGTAAACTGAAAGCTTATCACATGTGAACCCTTCGCTAAACTCGCGGCAGCTTTTAAATTCTTTTTTGTTTTTTGCTTACATTGGTAGCTTTTTACAACAACATTCCACAAAGTTTCAATAATGGAGGTATCCCGTTACTCAAAAAACATCGATTCATTTATAGCTGCCATTATTGGCTTTTGGGTGATCTGGCTTTATACCAAATATAGCGGTGTGGGTATTTCGCCCGATTCTATTATGTACGCAAGTACAGCAACCAACATACAGGCGCATGGTTCATTATTAACATTTAACAAAGCGCCGCTCACTTTCTTTCCCGTTTTTTATCCTTTTTTCCTCGGTGTA
>JABDCF010000152.1 GCA_013288235.1 Bacteroidota bacterium
CCAAAAGAGAATACCAAGTTGCAACAGCCAGTCGCCAAAAGAAAATTTAAAACCAAATAATCAAATGAGAAAAGTAATCTTAGCCATCAACATGAGTATCGACGGCTGCATCGGGCTCATGAGTCTCCCTCCTCCCGATGAGGAAGTTGGTGGGTATTTTAACGACCTGATGCACCAGGACGTTGATCTTATCGCCTACGGACGCAAAATGTATGAGATCATGTTTCCTTATTGGGCGGAGGAGGCCAATTGGGCCGACGAATTAGATAAAGAGTTTGGTAAAAGGATCACAGGTGTCGACAAAATTGTTTTTTCGCGAACCTTAGCCAGCGCTGAATATAATACGCGTGTTGTCCGTACAGACCCAGTGGAAGAACTACTAAAACTGAAGCAGGCGCGCGGCAAAAATATTTACATTGGCACGGTAAGCATGATCCCGCAATTGGCGCAGGCCGGCGTTATCGATGAATATCATTTCGTAGTTGTACCTGTGATTGTGGGTCAGGGACCACGCCTGGTAGAAGACGGCACCCTGGCGGAGAAGCTCAATTTAGAGCTTGTTGCGGCAAAGACTTTTAAATCGGGGTCTGTAGCGCTTCATTATAAGAAGCAGGCATAATAACCCGATCAGTTCAGGTAAGAAAACACATTTGTGTAATATGAGAAAGATTATTTATGCCATTAACATGAGTATAGATGGCTGCGTGGGGCACACCAGTTTTGGCGGCAGCCCTGATGAGGAACTTTTTGAATATTTTAACAGCCTGTTGCAGGACGTCGACCTCATTGTTTACGGGCGTAAAATGTATGAGATCATGTTTCCCTATTGGGCTGACGAGGCTAATTGGGGAACAGAATGGGAAACTGAATTTGGCCAAGGGATCACCAGCCTCAACAAAATTGTTTTTTCAAGGTCGTTAACAAGTGCTGAATACAATACGCATATTGTCCGTACGGACCCTGTGAATGAGCTTTTGAAACTGAAGCAGGCACCGGGTAAAAACATTTCGCTTGATACGGTAAGTATGTTTGCGCAGTTAGCGCTGGCGGGCCTGATCGATGAGTGTCATTTGGTCGTCCACCCGGTAATAGCCGGTCGGGGTCCGCGCCTGGTGGAAGGCAACTTTGCAGAACGGTTACAATTAAAATTGGCGGAGACGAAGGTTTTTAAATCAGGCTGTATTGCACTGAAGTACGTAAAAAGTTAGTAACAGATATATAGTAAGAAGCATAGCTTCGACAAACAATAAAATAAATAAAAATTATGAGCAAAATTATCTTTGACAGCGGAATATCACTTGATGGCTTTTTCGCAGGCGATAACAGGAGTCCTGACAATCCAATGGGCGGAGTTGCAGGAAAAATTCACACGTGGATGTTTAAACAAAAAGCATTTTGGAAAAATGTTAATATGGAAGGCGGTGAAGAATACGGCGCAGACAGTAAATTAATAGATGCTGTGTTTGCACGGACAGGCGCTTACATTATGGGAAAGCGAATGTTTGAAGAAGGCGAAGTACATTGGAAAGAAGATTTATACAAAACAGATGTTTATGTGCTGACACACGAAAAACGCGAGCCCTGGGTTCAAAAGGGGACAACAACTTTTTATTTCATCAATGACGGAATACAAAGCGCGTTGGAAAAAGCAAAACAATCAGCCAAAGGAAAGGACATTAGGATACAAGGCGGTGCCGATACTATTCAACAATTTCTGAATGCAGGACTTGTGGACGAATTTTTTATTCACATTGCCCCTTTTTTTTTAGGAAGTGGTATCCGGTTGTTCGACGGCATTGACAGCAACAAATATGATATGGAAATTGTAGAAGTAATACCATCAGACCTGACGACACATTTAAGGTACAAACTGACGAAGAAATGAGAATCACTACCGCCAACAAGTAATTTAAGCAAATGAGAAAATTAGTCTACGCAATCAACACAACCTTAGATGGCTGTATTGACCATACCAAATTCTATCCCGATGAAGATACAATGGCGTATTTTACGCAGCTCACACGGGATGCAGGCGCATTCCTTTACGGGCGTAAAACTTATGAATTGATGGTTCCTTATTGGCCCGATGTGGCGAAAACGCCCCCCGGGCAGGATGACAGAAGTGTAGATATCGAATTTGCCCGGGCATTTGACGCCGTTGAAAAAATTGTTGTTTTCTGGCAATCATTGGAAAGCGCCGAAGGAGAGAAAACGAGCATCGTCCGTACCGGCCTCCAGGACGAAATACTTAAATTGAAACAGGAACCAGGCAAGAATATTTTTACCGGTGGTGTACACCTTGCTTCGCAAATGGCAGAACTTGGCCTGATTGATGAATATCATATAGTGGTGCACCCGATAATAGTAGGAGAAGGGCGGCGGTTGTTTGACGGTATAAACCTACAGGAGAAATTACAATTAAAACTTGTGGGGTCGAAGGTTTTTAATTCGGGGGCGGTTGCGCTGAGGTATGTGAAGGAATAACTGGAATACTATCTTTATCCGGTTTCCGAAGTTTATAGACTTTGGACGATACGCGTGCAATTCGATATCAACAATTATTTTAATTCTCATGATCAAACTACTCTTAACTTCTTCCGGTATTTCCAATAAAAGTATCAGGGACACGCTCGAACAGCTCATTGGAAAGCCCATCAGTGAGTCGAACGCGCTGTTCGTTCCGACAGGCGTTTATCCATTCGCAGGCGGCCCGAATTACGCCTGGTGGCCGATAGCAGGAAAGATGAAAGGCGCCCTCGTTGACATGGGCTGGAAAACAATGGGTCTCTTTGAGCTCACCGCACTTCCCAGTATTAAAAAAGATATCTGGGTATCTTCGCTTCAGGACGCCGACGCGCTGCTGGTTTGGGGCGGCGATCCGCTGTACCTTGCGTACTGGTTCGAACAATCAGGACTTACAGAGGTATTGACTTCTTTAAACAAAGATATGGTTTATGTTGGCGTGAGCGCGGGCAGTATGGCTGTAAACGCAATCTTTGACGAGACCGCCAGTAATCCGAGGGGTGGCAGCGGGACGCCGCTGACTATGGAAAATGTGGTATTCAATACAGAAGAAGGCGAAATCAGCAGGACATTCGTTACAGGTAAGGGTGCAGGGCCCACTGACTTCGCCGTCATTCCACACTTTAATAACCCTGATTTCCAGGACGCTTGCGGGCTAAATGCGGAAAAATGGGCTGCAAAAATTCCTGCAGCCGTTTATGCCATAGACGAACAAACCGCGATCAAAGTGGCAGACGGCACAGTCGGGGTGGTTTCCGAGGGGAATTGGAAACTGTTTAATGCCTGATATCTTTTATGTTAGGGCTCAATGGCATTTTCAATCAACCAGACGCCCCGATGGGACGAAAAAACAAAAAATGCTTTCCATAGGAACGCCTGGTCGGTAGAAATCGGCCAAAAAAATGCCTTTCGTTCTATAGGAACGTTTTGTTATCGCCGAATTAAAGGTAACGGAGCGATATATACACCTGATTTTTGTGGGTTAACTTAAACTCGCAGAGGGCCCGGCGTTCGGAAACGTTAAAATTGCTGCCATTTTAAAAACTGTTATCTACTATTATATTTTTATTGATATCGGCCAATACGTTGTCTATTGCGGTATTTAGCGCCTGGAAATATTCCTTCAAGTCTGGCGTTTTCAAAACAGAAGAATCGGAAAAAGTATACGACTTTGAGTTGATGAGTGATTGCATCAAATCGTCCATCGGTGTATAATTGGGATTCCACACATATTGGATATTATAAATACGTATCCTATATTTATTGTCTTTGCAATCAATCTGTAGGGTAAAATTATAAGTCAAAGTTAAATAATTAGTCTTCCAAAGAAATTTATTAGAAGTTACGATAGAAGAAGTTACCCTTCCTGCAACCCGCGATAAAACCGGGTCTCCCAATTGCAGTTCAGTCTTTCCAATGTAAGGATGAGTTTCGGCAAGCCAAAGCCCGGCATTGCTATAGAGCAGGTTTTTAGGCGCGTTTGGTACATCGAACACCCTTTCATAAACAACGGTATTATTAGCAAAAGGAACGTTTAAACCGACAGTATCTTTTTGTGCGAAGGCGCTTTTAGCGAAAATAATAAACGCCAGGATGAAGATCTTTTTCATTGTCATAAGTATTAAAGGTAAATAATATTTATTGGTAGGATATTGCAGAAACGCGAAAGTTTAGCGAACATTTTACTTGTAAACGCTTTGCTTTATAATATTTTGATAATGAGAATGTTAATTTATAATTTAATGAAAATTATAAACTACCCTATCCATCCCTTAATACGTAAAAATCCCTTGCGCTTCGCTGTCCGATTTCTGACTTCGGATACCCTATGCAGTCTCTGACTACACTTAAAAGAACAAACAATCCACATCAATGATTTGATCCAGCCCTGCATAATTGGAAGCACTTGAGTAAATATAATCCTCGGCGCGATAAACCAGGCCGGCCGCCACCGGGTTTTGATGGATATAATCTATTTTTTGTTGGGTAAACGCAGGCGATTCCAATTCAATAGGATGGTTATCCTGCTCCCATAATTGATATTTTTCGTCGCGTGTATGCAGCGACGCATAATATTTAAACTGGTGCAGCATCCAGTCGCGACGGCTTTCTACTCCGCTATTTTCTATCGCATCCAAAATCCTGGTCGACGTAAATTTTTTACAATCGCGTATAAAATCACTGACGGTAAAACCGTTATCTACCGAAACTATTAAGTGGATGTGGTTAGACATGATTACATACGCATGCAAATGCAGCCCCTTTTTTCGCTGACAATATTTAAAAGATTCGATCACAATATCGCGGTAGGATTGCCTGGTAAAGATGCCTATCCACCCTACTACCGTAAACGTGAGAAAATAAACAGCCTGTTGATTATGAATAATGTAGCCCTTGCGCGCCATAGCCTGGTTATTGGTTGAATTAAAGGTAGGCGGTTGGCTTGATAATCGCAAATTTATATAAAGCGGTGTTGTTTACTGTCTGGCGTTGCGTTGGTGTAGTCAGAGACTGAAGGCATATGGTATCTGAAGTCAGAGACTTCGGCTATCGGGCCTTATAATGGGTGCTTTCTTGCTTATACTCGTCAAATATTTCATCCAGCTCTTTAAATTTGAATCCTTTATTCTGAATTTTCTGGACTAACGCGGGATCATCAGCGAACGCCTTGCTCAATACGTCGATATAATTGGCTTTGGTTATTTCACGCGTGGTATTTCCATCCAGGTACATTGGGATAAACTTTTTAAGCACCGATCCCGGTGATTTAGACACCGGTCCGCCGAGCGCCACATCGGGATTGCCGGGATGGAAATCTTCACGGATCTTAAAATAAAATGTTGTGACCGGTGTTGCACACCAAAATTCGGCCAAATACTTTTTATCGTCCTTATTGTCTTCGGTTACTACAACAAGGCTGTCATTTCGCAAAGGTATTACTACTGCTTTTATGTCGGCAATCGCTATTTTTTTAAAATGGGCGTTTTCGTCACTTTTAAAAAACAAATGAACGGCGGTTGGCGTCCCGATGTAAATTAAGCCAGTCACTTTTTCTCCCGAAGGTGTATAATAGGTGCCCGGAAGAAAGTATTTATCCTGAGCCTGGGCTGCAATAGATAAAAGCAGCAGGAGGGGCAGCAGTAAAACTTTATTCATAAACTTCATATCGATTGTGTTTGTGCAAAATAACTGTTAATCAAAGATATAATTAATTCCTGTAGCTGCAATCGATAAAAAAGCTGGTTAATGGCGCTAAACACATATGGTATCCGAAGTCAGAGAAATCGGACAGGGGTGCCTTTCGTCCTTCCACGGAATATAGTGATTTTAAAAATTGCTATATTTTTTTCTGGAAATTATTATTTAATATTGTACCTAACTTAAACTAAACAATATGAACCTACTCGTTATTATCGATTCGAAAAACCAGGACGAAACATTAGGAATTGAGATTGACCGCGTGATGAAACAATATCATTGGATCCCCATTCCAGGTTTTCCTTATGTGTACACTAAGGAAGAAAAGATTGATACCCCCGACTATTTAACAAGCATGATACAGCACGATATTGGCACGGCGGCCGATCAGGCGGAATGGAGCCAGGTAAAATACCTGTACACCATAAGCACGGGTCGCCCGCAACTCGGAACAACCCGGTAGCGCCAATCCGCCACCCATGCGGAGGCATCATTCGTTTGGCCATGCGTGCGGCTTTTCCCACCTTAGGTACTGTTCGCTGCCGCCCCGATTTATTGGGATGGCCCGTTGACAGGTAATGGAGTCCGAGACTCCTATCATAGCTAATCCGAAGTGGAACACTTAGGACACCGGCGAATGGGACTCTGTGAAGACGGGAAAAGCTTGCGGTAGTTTGGGAAAATATGCCGAATGCTTTTTTATAAGGTAAAGTTCCGCTATATTTGAACATACAGACGGTTACTGTTAAATAAAAAAGACATGTTGCTTATACACCCTCAATATATTAAAGACGCCGATGGCAACAAATCGCTGGTAGTACTCCCGGCCAAAGAGTTTGATACCATGATAGAAGAACTGGAGGAATTGGAAGATATTCACCTTTATGATGATGCTAAAAAGAACGATACAGGCGAACGCGTCCCCATGGAAGAAGCCTTCCGCACGATTGAGGCCAATCGCGAAAATGTAAAATAAATGGCTTATTCTGTAAATTTCAGCAAGCAGGCTGTTAAAGAATTGGCAAAGATCAATGAGCCCTATTACTCCAATATCAAGCAAGCTATCAGCGCACTGGCGGAAAACCCACGTCCGCAGGGTTACAAAAAACTAAAAGGAAGGGACGGTTACAGGATTAGGACAGGCGATTATCGCATTATATATGATATTTTTGATAATGAACTTACTATAGACATTATCGCGCTTGGGCACAGGAAAAATATTTACGAATAAGTACGAAATATCCCTGATTGTCGCGGGGTGGCAGTGAAAAATTGCTTGCAGGAGTACGAGGCTGCTGCAAAAATAATTTGCAATAAAATGGTATAAATGTTAGGTTTAGCAAAACTTAACCCGATGAACAAGTTGCTTTTTATACTACTATTATTACCGTTTAGCGCATTTTCACAGAAAGATCCATCCCAATATTTTAAAGACACTATAGTTTACGCGCCGCTTCCGGTTGATTCTACGGGTGCCATTGTTTTCAGACATGTGTATGAGGCACCTAATACCCCAAAAATTGAACTATACGCCCGCGCAAAAATTTGGACGGCGATTGCTTTTCGCTCCGCAAAGAATGTTATTCAGTTTGATGACGACCAAAAAAACAGCTTGATAATAAAAGGCGTTCAGGAAGGCGATAACAACCTTTGGTTTACTATTCAATTTACCATTAAAGACAATAAGTTCAGGGTTATAATATCACAGTTTTGGATAGAACGATTGGATGGCATGAACAATTCCCTGGTTAAGTATTACCCGGATAAGGACTATAAAGAATTGTACGAATACAACGTCAATGTTAAAAATGGCAGCGGCGATATTAACGGCGTGAACGGCCTTACAAAACATCATGAAAAGCAGAATGCAAGCCGCGTTCAAATTGTCAGCGATTTTGCAGGTGCGGAATTGCAAGAAATTCAAAAAGCGATGCAGAAATCGGCCAAAGGAGACGACTTTTAAAAAGCCTGAAGAGGCGAAGGATTCTCCACGCTGCCGCTACCGCAAGCCTCCCGGCTTGTGGCCCACATGCTAAGTAGCCATCTTGCCGGTTAAACGAGCCGCTAATCCACTATTACCTTCACCAATCCTTTAATGCCGCAAT
>JABDCF010000153.1 GCA_013288235.1 Bacteroidota bacterium
AAAGAAAACTCCTGCTCACGGTTGCGCACATAACCTGTTCCGCCTAATTCTGCGCCAACGGTAAAGTTAAGGTTCCCCAGCAGGTGCAAAACAAGCGTACCAGCGGTATTCGTTATTCCATCGGTGGCGCGCCAGATATCTTCTTCATTTTTGAATTTGTTTATTTCATCACGCAGTTTTAAAAGATGGTGCTCAAAAAGTTCAGCTAAGTGGTTTTCCATGGTTTGGTTCATAATTAATAAGCAGGCAAGTTAATAAGCGTTAAGTTAACTCTATGTAATTTTTTGTGCTGAGTTTGAGAACGTGCCAGATTTGCGAAGTTTTAAAAACTTCGCAAATCTATTCCATTGTTTATTTTATTAGCTAAGTTAAAAATTGTTAATGTTTTATTATTAACCTGTGTGTGCATATTTATTGAAACCGTAAAGCGGGAACGCAATGCACCTCAACAGGTATTTTTATTTGGGGGTAAAGATATTGGCTTTAATAAAGATTACGTTATTTATGCCCGAGTGCCGGGGATTGGTCACAAAAAATGGTGGTCAATAGGTACCTGCTGGCATCTATGCCTGAAGTGGGCAGCGCAGCGCTATCGTACAAAAAAAACAAACAATTAAGATAGCATCCTTTTATATTTTCTCTTTACTGTTGCCGATTTAGCAAAACAATCAATAACTGATTTCAATTCCAAATCTGTTAGTTCCCCAATAATTTTATAGTCAATTTCCTCAACTGGATATATGTCTTGGAGGAGCGATATACTAAAATCATCTATCCATTGACCATATAAAAACGTATCAAATTTAAAAGACCAATCGTTTTTTGTTATGGGTAAATTTGATTTAAAAACATAACAGTTTATATTGCCTTCAGGTATTTCAATGCAGCCGTGATTTATTTGTAAATTACGAGGTAAATGGTCTACACTGGATGGTAAACTGGCTAAAATAGCACTATCGCCTATTACTTTTAACACTAGAAAATACTTAGGTTTTGATTCAGACCCATCTTTAAAATAAAAGGGATCAAAATATATAAGATTTCCGGGGGTGTACATTTAAAACTTAAGCCTTTTTGAGTGTTCCAAAAATTCTTTATGCCCTTTAAACAACGAGAGTTTCTGGTCATCTTGCATTATAAGTGAAGATAAATCTATTTCAATATCAGATGTATTAGCTAGATCGTTTTCAAAATGCTCCAATAGGCCATTCTTTTGTGCTGTTGTGTACCAAGGTGAGTGTTTCCTGTGGGTAAGTTCAATTAGTTGGTCAGCTGTATATCTTTTATATACACGCACAATATCTCCTAATAAATCAAGCTCTAAGTCATTAAATTCATCATCGGAAAAACTCTTTTTAGGCCTTATAAAAACGCCACCATTCCTATGCTCTTTTATTATGTAGGGTTCCAACAAATCCGGTTCGGACGTTATTTCAACATACAAATCCCTGGAAACAGGCCCTAATTTCCATACATCAAAACGGATATTAAAAAAAGGAGACCCATATTTTTTTACAGAAAGCTCCTCAATTAAATATATTAACTTTAAAAGTTTCGTCTTCGACAATGGGGTTATTTTTTCAGCAAGAAATATAATCGCATTCCCGAGTTTTGCAAGTTGGTCTTTGGTATATATGCTACTGTTGTAGTAATACATAAATATTGAAGTCGTTTTTAATTGCTAAAAATATTGGCAATTTGCCGGGGCGCAAAGATAACATTATTCACAATATTAACAAATAGTTTTTAATAACCCAGCAATATAAAACTAATTTATTGTGAAATAAAATCATCCAATATAGTATTGCAATACTGATTAGATACTAACAAAGGTAGTAATTATGCAAATGCAGAGTGGTGACACTGTTTTGTCAATACTTTGTAAATACCCTTGTTCCAACTAATACGTAGTTACTTAAGTTAAAGTAAAAAAACTCAAACCTCCACCAACTCCATATCGGGTTTTGACACATCAGAAAGGGCAACTTTGCCGCGTTCTTTCCGCAATATCCGGTTAAAAAGAGATATCTCTTTTTCGAACAAAAACCTAAAAAATAGCTTTGTCCACGATGTATGGTACAAAAGGGTATCATAATATTCAGGCGCAGTTTTCTTTATTTTGGGAAGCCTGTTCCAGGGGATGGATGGAAAATCGTGGTGTTCGTTGTGAAAGCCAACATTAAATGCAGTAATGTTCAATAGGCCGTAGTAACTATAAGTTTCCTGCTGGCTGTCAAAGGTTAAGTAATGCTCCTGTATCCAGCGTGCTCCTACCGGATGCAAACCTATTGAGAACCAAAAACTTATAAATAAAAAGGCAATTGCGTGAAAACCGAAAAAATACCAGATGGCGGTTGTAAACACAACCTGGACGAAGATATTTGTCAGCATCCACCTGTCAAAAAAGTCGATCTCTTTCAATCTTGATACACGTGTACCCTGGAATATCGGGAAAAATAACAACCAAAGCGTTTTACCCAAAAAAGAGTTATTTATAAGTTTAGCTTCCCATTTGTTGGGCAAATCGGCATCAAGCTCATGAATACCCTGAAAAGAATGGTGTTTAAGGTGATATTTTTCGAATGATATAGCGCCCGGCATTAAATGGGGAAGATTAGCAAACATTGACGCAAAGCGATTGGCTGTATGGCTTTTGAACAGCAATTGGTGAGTACACTCATGTATCATCACAAATAGAGCATGGTTTGCAAAAGCGCCATACAAGTATGCTGCACCAAAAATTATCCACCATGATTGATCACGGACAAGCCATGAAATACCTATCATCGAACCCACCAGGCCTATAATGGCAAACATGGTCATTGGGTTTTTTCCAATGAGCAAACGTAAATGCGGAAACTGTTTTAAAATTTTTTTGGTCCTTGTACGATGAGGCTCAGACTCCTCAGAGTATACAAAATCGGTTCTTTTAATCATAGTTTATTTTCGGGGCACACGGGGCTAATATAATAATATCAATTTAAAATATAATTTTATTCTAAATTTTATTGAGTAAATATAGTTAAATTATTTAACCTACAGGTAAAGTTAGCTTAATTTTAAGCGTATTAAATTTTCAATAAAATTATTGTTGCTTATAAACCAGCACTTTAAATGTACCTGGCAATACTTTACGGGTACCTTGTTCAAATTCGGCAACGCTTAAATATATTTTATGGGTTTTAGTGTCAAGCGCCATTGTTTTTGCGCGTACGGGGGTTTTCAACGTTTGTATCACACTATATTGATCGGCAGATTGTTGTTTAATAATGGTTGTTGTACCATCGCCACATGAGCAAAATATCAGTTTTGTTTCCGGGTCGTAAGCTACCGCATCAACACCTGCGCCAATAGGTAAAGTGGTAATAACGTTACCTGTTTTGGCATCAACAACACTCATGCCTTTATTCTGACGGCAAACGCTGAAAATGCGGTGGTTTACACCATCTAAAGCAATACCTGTGGGGCCCCCGCATGGCGCCAAAGGATAGTTTGTAATTACCTTTAACGTTTTACTGTCAATCACATTCAGGCTGTTTTTGTCTTCAAGGTTGTTATATATTTTTCCTTTTCCATCTGCTACCGCAAATTCAGGTCCCCCGCCAAGATCAACGGTACCTACCTGTTTAAGTGTGTTAGGATCAATTACGGATGAATTATTACTCTCGCCGTTAAAACTGAAAACCCTGTCGCTATAAGGATCATATATTATTGCATCGGGGCCTTTGGCATCAACAGGTATAGTGGCAATGGTTTTAAGGGTAGTGAGATCAAAAGCTACTACTGCGTTTGCCCGTCCGTCACTGATAAAACCGCGGTTACTTTTATTGGCAATGGCAATACCATGTACGCCTTTCATATCGGCAATAACACCAACAGGCTGATCTGTTTCAAGGTCGATAACATTTACCGATGTACCATGCGAAACATATAAGCGGTGGTTCGCCTTATCAATTGAAAGGTAATCGTAACCTGCATCGCCTGGCAAAGCAATGGTTTTATCTAACACATAGGTTTGCGCATGTATCGACAGTGAAGCGAATACGCCGCATAGTGTCGCAAAAAAAATCTTTTTCATGTACTTATTTTGATTAGTTTATTTTATAAATGTCGCCTCTAAATCTGGAGAAAGTTTGGTTTATTCTATTTTACCGGTAACCGCGTTAGTGTTTTCGTGAAACTTGCCCGAACGGTAGAATATGCGCATTAAACTTGGCAACACTATCAAAAGTAAGGGTAAAGCAATCACAAAGCCGCCGATAACTGCAATGGCCAATGGCTGGTGCAGCTGTGCGCCGGCGCCAATACCCAGCGCCAATGGCATAAGGGCGATAATAGCGCCAAGGGCTGTCATTAATTTTGGCCTGAGTCGCGTGGAAATCGAATATACAATAGCCTCGTCTATACTGTGTTCCACCCCATTACTCACGTTTTCCAGCGCCCGCTGTTTAAATTGTAAAAACGTAAATATGGCATTTTCGCCAATTATGCCTACTATCATGATGAGCCCGGTATAGCTGCCAACGTTTAGTGGTGTTTTAGTGATAAACAAGGCCAGTAAGCTGCCCGATATGCCTAAAACTGCTACTATCAATATCAGGAACGCAATGCGGAATTGCCTGAACAAAAACAATATCACACAAAACACTAACAAACTTGACGTAATTAGTATGGTCAGCAATTCCTTAAACGATTGCTGCTGATCGGCATAAGCGCCGCCATATTCAATACTATATCCCTGTGGAAGGCTTACTTTTTGGGCGATATTTTTTTGAATGGCCGGCATTACGCTGCCGAGACCGGCACCCTCTAACCTTGCGCTTACCACGCCCATTGATTGCAGGTTTTCGCGATTAATTTCAGCTTCACCTGGCTTTAGGTCAACAGTAGCCAGTTCACTTATAGGTACAAGTTTACCGCTGGGCACAAATATGGTTTGGTTTTTAATTCCTGAAACGTTTAACCCGCGATTATCCGGGTAAACCATGCGTATAGGCGAAAGCTGCTCACGTTCAAGTA
Source organism: Bacteroidota bacterium (assembly GCA_013288235.1). Taxonomy (GTDB): domain Bacteria; phylum Bacteroidota; class Bacteroidia; order Sphingobacteriales; family Sphingobacteriaceae; genus Mucilaginibacter. Next base: position 5,020 of record JABDCF010000153.1, read on the forward strand.
TATTGCCTATTACGTTGCCTTCCAATGCCGTTTGCACCTGGAATTGCAGGCTGGCAGGGGTAATATTATATTGCGCAAGGCTACTATATTTCGGATCGATGCTAACAGATGGCCCTGCTATCACTATACCGTCAAAAACATCGGCTGTGCCTTTTACGTTATTAACTACCTCTGCAACCTGTTTCGAAAGGCTTTGCAGCTTTTCCTGGTTATCGCCAAATATTTTTATTTCGATAGGCTGTACCGAGGTCATCAGATCGCCAAGCATATCTGTTATTACCTGTCCAAAGTCTATACGTAATGCAGGTTGGTTAGCAGCAATTTTTTCACGCAGTTCGCTGATCACCTCTTCGGTTGTTTTTTTATGATCTTTTTTTAATTGTATCAGGTAATCACCCCGGTTGGGTTCAGTAATAAAAAAGCCCATTTCAGTACCTGTCCTGCGCGAATAGGCTTCTACTTCGGGCTGGGCAATAATAATTTTTTCTACTTGCCGCAGCATACGGTCCGTTTCGTCAAGCGAGGTTCCCGGTGGGGAGTTGTAATCAAGCACAATACTACCTTCATCCATATCGGGCAAAAAGCCAGTTTCAAGCAGTGGCGGAACAATAATTATAGCGATTATGGCCCCGGCAACTATCAGCAAACTAACATACGGCCTTAAAATAAACCACCGCACCCATCTTTGCTTTTTTACGTGCTGTACATGCTCTTTTTGTTTTTGTTCCCTGGGTTTATGCCTGCTCAATAATATATAAACAACCGGCAGGCCTATCCATGTCACAAAAAACGAACATACAAGGGTGATGATCATGGTATTGGTAAGCACTTTAAAGTAAGCGCCCGCAACCCCGCTCATCAAAACAAAAGGTATAAATATAACAATTGTGCTTATCGAAGAGCCGATCATGGCCGGGAACAGGTAGTCGATAGCTGTTTTTATTAACTTAAGCGGATGCTCCCGCGGGTGTTCCTCGTGCGTACGGTGTATTTGTTCAACAACTACTATAGCATCATCAATAATTAAACCCAAAGCCGCTGCAATGGCACCAAGGGTCATTATATTAAATGTATAGCCAATACCGTACAATACTATCAGGCTGAGGCAAAGTGTTACCGGGATAGTAATAAGTATAGTAGCGCTGGCTTTTATTGAACGAAGGAAAATAATAGCCACAATAATTGCCAGTAGCAAGCCTATCCACAGGCAATCTGTTACACTATGAATTGCATCATTAACAAAGTCAGCCTGCACATAGTAGGGTTTAATGATTACATCTTTTGGCAGTATTTTTTGGAGGTCGGCAACCTTACTGTCCATATCTGCCGATAAGGATACAAGGTTGGCGGTAGGCTGTTTAATTACCGCTATCAAAACGCCATCGTGCCCATTGGCATTTATGCGGGTGTATTCTATACTGGGCTGTATCGCCACCTCGGCAAAATCCCTTAACCTTATTACCCTTTTGCGGTTATTGCTTATTACCAGGCTGTCCAGCTGGTCCATAGCATTTATGGTAGCATCAGTAACCGTTAGGTAAAGCATTTTATAATCCGACAGGTAGCCTTCCGATTTTACAAAATTGGTGGTGCTTAACGCTGTGCTGATGATATCCGGCGTTAAGCCAAGTGAGCTCATCTTTTGCTTGTTCAGCGTAAGCCAGTACTCCTTAGCTTTGCCGCCGATAACCCTGATCTCGGATACACCATCAACCTGCGATAAAAAAGGCTTTACGGTATAAGTTGCCAGTTGCCGCAGCTCAATAGGCGAACGGGAACTGCTTTCGAGCGTATAGCCGCTAACAGGCAATATCGAAGGGTTCATCTTTTCCGTCGTGATACTTACATCGGCAGGCAGGTCGTTTTTTATCTGGTCGATATTTGCCTGTACTTTTTGAAGACTAAGGTCAATATCTGCATCCCAATCCATAAACGCCGAAATTTCGCAACTTCCCCGGCTGGTGGTGCTGCGCACCATTTGCAGACCAGGCACCTGTTTTATAGCATTTTCCAGCGGCTTGGTAACTGTAACCATCATTTTATTTACCGGCTGCAGCCCTTCATCGGCTATAACTTTTATTTTGGGAAAAGTAATCTCAGGAAACAGCGATGTTTGCATTTTTGAGTACACAAACAAACCGCCCATAATTATTATGGCCAAAACCAGGCCGATAGGCTTTTTATGGGTGATAAAAATATCTTTCACAGGGATTTTTACAGGGCTCATTGCGCTACAATTTTAACTTTTGCTGTATCAGGCAAACCGTAATTGCCGCTTATCACTATTCTGTCCTTACCCGAAAATTTAGGGGATAAAATCTCGACGCGGTCGCCCGATTGGATACCCTCTTTCACAGGCACTTTTACCGCCGTGGTTTCGTTTATCAGTTTCATCACCCAAAATTCTGTTTGTGTTTCATTGGCGAGGATAGCCGACTTTGGCAGTGATTGCGTGTTATTTTTCGATGCTTTTAATATACGTGCTTTAGCCACCAGGTTTTCGGGAATTTGCTGGCCCGAATTAATTTTTAATACAACACCCTGGGTTTGAGCCACTGTATCAACCGATGGCATAAACGAACTAACTGTTCCGGCTATTTTTGTGCCGCCAGGTAAGGTTAGCCCAACATTTTGCCCGGCTTTTACATACTGCCTTAATTCATAAGGCAGCTGCATTAAAAACACAAAGCTCGACCTATCGCTGATAACGGCTAAGGCTTCCCCGTCCTGCACGTAATCACCCAACTGGTGGCTTAGTTGTGAAAT
>JABDCF010000154.1 GCA_013288235.1 Bacteroidota bacterium
GAACCCCGTTATTTTTACATGTCGGCCAATGCCAATGTATTTGTAAATACCAGGGGCGGCGCAGCCAAAAGATTTTCACCTTCGGTTGAGTTTGGCAAAACCTATGGCATATTTGATATAGGCCTTGCTACTGGCCGGTTAAACTCTATTGCGCCTGGCGGTGATACAACAAGGTTTCTCGAGTTCAGGCCTACCATAAATATATTTTCAAAAGGCAGATTTGCCGAAGGGCTATGTTTAGGCGGCGGCTATGTATTTAATGCTAAACAGGGTTTAATGACTGAGGTTTGTAACAGTATAAATTTTAATATTACCGAAATATGGGCGATTGCCGTAATACAGGGCTATTATTATTTTGATGGCACAAACAGCAGCCGGGGCACGCAATATATGGGTTTTAACCTTACCTATAACTTCCTTAAGAAGCACGGTACTAATATAAAACGCAAAAAAGCAGCATTGATCAGCGATAATTGATGAGAGGAACCAAGAATCGAGAGCCAAGAGTCAAGAGCCAAGAACCAAGAGTCAAAACAAAAGCAGTTTATTTTACAAACCCTTCTCCATTGTGTTATTGCGCACTGATCAATATTATCTTGGTTCTTGGCTCTTGATTCTTGATTCTCTTCCGCTAATTATCTGTAGCTTTATTTTATAAATTTTCGGTCTGATTTATGGCAACAGTATCGCTCGGCAGTTCGGCGGGTAAATGGATAATGGTTTCGGCTATACTGGCTTCTGCTATGGCATTTATTGACGGTACTGCATTAAATGTTGTCCTGCCATCACTTCAAAAAAGCCTTCATGCCACAGCAGCTGACCTGTTTTGGATGTTAAACGCTTACCTGCTTATGCTGGCATCGCTCATATTGATAGGCGGGGCTTTAGGCGATAAACTTGGCCGGAAAAAGATATTCATGGTGGGTATCTTTATTTTTATAGTTGGCTCGGCGGCTTGCGGGCTGGCGCCGCAGGTTACTTTATTGATCGTTTTTCGTATCATCCAGGGCATTGGCGGCGCGCTGATGATACCCGGCAGCCTGTCATTAATATCTTCATCTATTAACGAAAACGAACGCGGAAAAGCCATTGGCACCTGGACGGCAATAAGTACGGTTGTCACCATGGGTGGCCCCGTACTTGGCGGGGTACTGGCCGATGTGGGGCTTTGGCGGTATATATTTTTTATTAATGTACCTATCGGGATTACAGCACTGCTTATTCTGTGGCGGCATGTAGCTGAAAGTAAGGACGAAGACGGCGATCTTAACATGGATTTCCCCGGCGCAATTACCATTGCTTTTGGTTTAGCTTTGATAACTTTCGGGTTTTTGCGTATGCCTGCCATCGGCTTTAATAATTGGCAGATATATAGTTCATTTGGTGCAGGGCTTATATTGCTCGCTTCATTTATAGTTATCGAAGGCAAAAGCAAGCATCCGATGATGCCTTTACACCTTTTTAAAAACCTCACGTTCACTGGGGCTAATCTGCTCACATTTTTCCTGTATGCCGGGCTCGGCGCGGGTATGCTGTTCATGTCATTAAACCTGGTGCAGGTACAAGGTTATAGCCAGACTCAATCGGGACTTACCTTTTTGCCATTTACCTTACTGATGATGTTTATAGCTCGGTTTGCAGGCAGCCTTGCCGCCAAATATGGGCCAAGGTTGTTCCTTGTTGCGGGGCCTGCCGTAGCTGGCGCGGGGTTATTGATCTTATCCTTCATAAAACAAACCGCAGGGCCCTCAGCTTATTTTACTACCTTTTTTCCTGGTGTAATTGTATTTGGCCTGGGCTTGTCGTTTACTGTTGCGCCGCTTACAGCTGCGGTTATGGGCGCCGTGAGCGATCAATTTTCCGGGACTGCATCCGGCGTAAACAATGCCATTTCGCGTATAGCTAATGTATTTGCCTATGCCATTTTTGGCGCCGTGGCTGTTTTATTTTTCTCGGCCGAATTGCAGGGGCAAGTAAAAACCCTCGCGGTAAGCGCCAACCAAAAGCAGTTGATAATGGCACAAGCCGCTGATTTGGGCAATGCCAAAGTGCCTGCAAGTATGAGTAATGAGCAAAAAGTAACCGTTGAGAAATATTATCATGAAAGCTTTATAGCTGCATATTCTATGATTATGAAGGTTTCGGCGGGACTGGGCTTTTTAGGTGCGCTGATGGCTTTTATTTTTATAAGGGATGTTGGAGTGAAAAAGGGGGATGGCTCTTGATGGATATGTTATTAAGCTAAGAAAAAATACTTTTTTAAAGCTTTTTTACCCTCTTTACCGCTCGCGGTAGAGAGGGTGGTCGAGCGAAGCAACGACCGGGTGAGTAAACTATACGAGCGACATTAGGGCAAATGCATTACCGTTAATGCATGACGCATAGTCTACTCACCCCGAATGCGCTTCGCTGTTCGACCCTCTGCGACAAGTCGCAAAGAGGGTGAAAAGGTTGTTCGTTAAGTTAATGATATTGGCTGTGAGCTGTTGATAAAAGATAAGAAGCAAAGCCCTGTTCAAGATAAATAAGAATAAAAAAATTATAAAAACCACATATAATGCCTGATAGAAGAGAATTTATAAAAGATGCAAGTCTGTTAACCCTTGGCCTGGGCGCATTCCCATCATTGTTGACTTATGGCGTAGGCACCAATGTAGCGAAATCATTTGTACTGCCGCGCAGCACGCCCGAAATGCAGGGGATCTCATCTGCTGGCATCAGTAAGTTTTTAGAAGCGATAAAACAAAGCAAACAGGAATTTCACAGCCTGATGATACTGCGGCATGGAAATGTAGTTGCCGAAGGCTGGTGGGCGCCATATTCTTCGGAACACCGGCAGCAATTATATTCGCTGAGCAAAAGTTTTACAGGCACAGCCATCGGATTGGCTGTTTCGGAAGGTTTACTGACCGTTGATGATCCCATTGTCAAATTCTTCCCTGAATATTTGCCGACACAGATAAGCGATAACCTTGCCGCCTTAAAAATACGGCATTTGCTGAGTATGTCGGTTGGGCATGGCAAAGATTCTATTTTGCTATTGGAAGCATCGGCGCCCGGTGTGCCGTGGGAGAAAACATTTTTAAGCCTGCCTGTCGTTTTTACACCGGGCAGCCAGTTTATGTATAACTCTGGCGCCAGTTTTATGCTTAGCGCCATTATTAAAAAAGTGACCGGGAAAACCGCGCATGAATATTTGCGACCGCGCCTATACCAGCCGCTCGCTATTACCAACACCACCTGGGGCGAGAATTGGGAAGGTATAAATATGGGTGCTTCGCATTTACGTATGCCTACTGAAGATATTGCCAAATTTGGCCAGCTATACCTGCAAAAAGGCATGTCGAATGGCAAACAGGTGATCAGTGCGGATTGGGTGGCGCAGGCATCATCCAAACAAATATCCAATGGTCACAACGATAGCAGCTGGGGTTACGGCTATGGCTACCAGTTTTGGCTCAACCCTCCCGGCGGCTTCAGGGCTGATGGCGCTTTTGGACAATTCAGCATGGTATTGCCAGAGTTTGATGCCGTTGTTGCGATCACCAGCGAAAGCATCGACACCAAAGCAACTATGCAGATTGTTTGGGATGTTTTACTACCCGAAATGCGGGCCAACCTACTTCCTGTTGACAAGGCAGCCCAAAAAACACTTTTGACTGAGCTGAAAGCATTAAAATATGATCCGCCGCAATTATCTACAGCATCGCCTCTTGCCGAAAAGATTGCCGGCAAAGAATTTATGCTCGATAAAAACCCATTTAACGCCAAATCGGTTACTTTCGACTTTATGGGCGGTAATTGTGTTTTTACTTTGAAAGAAGAAGGCAAACCCGATATTGTGATCACCAACGGCATTAACCACTGGGTAAGAAAGGGCAACCTTAAACCTTCGGCACATTCCCTGTTCTCCCTTCGTCGTATTGACTTTGATTCCATTGTGGCCGCAAGCTTCGGCTGGCAAAATGACAATACCCTTGTACTGACGTGGCGTTACATTGAAACCGTGCATGGCGACAGCTTTACCTGTGTTTTTGATGGCGATAAAATAACCATCAAGCCTTTATTTAGTGTGAATCGGTTACAGGGCAAACCGGATGACAGGGCTGATATTTTTGGGAGGGCAGTATAATCTGTTATGTCATAAATTAATAAATCTGCATCTGTTTTACTATTTTGATAAGCTTTTACTTTGCTGTAATACTTTTTCAAATAATTAAAATGGAAATCATACCATTCACCGAAAGGGAAATACAACAACTACGCGCCGAAACCAAAGGGACGGACGAAAGGATACATTTTAATAATGCCGGGGCATCGCTGCCGCCGGATGTGGTTGTTGAAACTGTTATCAACTATTTAAATGAAGAAGCGGTTTACGGCGGCTACGAAACCGAATATAAATACCGCGAGGAGCTTGATAATACCTATGCCCTGATCGCCCGGTTGATCAGCGCCAAAAAAGATGAAATAGCCATTGTAGAAAATGCAAGCACCGCCTGGATACTTGCTTTTAACGGGATTGATTTCAAAAATGGAGATGAAGTTATCATCTCAGAAATGGAATATGTAACCAATTTAATTGGATTTTTGAATGCGAAGAAAACGCATGGGATTGAAATTAAAGTAATACCTAATGATGAGAGCGGCAATTTTTCCCTTGCTGCCTTTGAAAAAGCCATCTCGCCGAAAACTAAATTAATTGCTGTTACACATATCCCATCCACTGCCGGGGGCATGATACCGATTATTGAGATTGGTAAAATAGCCCGCAATCACAATATACTATACCTTTTAGATGCCTGCCAGAGCGCGGGCCAGGTACCTTTGGATGTAAAAGAGATTGGCTGCGATATGCTGGCCGTAACCGGGCGAAAATATCTGCGGGCACCAAGGGGCACGGGATTTTTATATGTGCGAAAAGAAGTGCAGAACAAGCTGAAACCTATATTTATAGATGGTTTCACCGCTCAATGGGTTAGTGAAGATGATTTTAAAATAAGGGATGACGCCCGGCGGTTCGAGCTATACGAAAAAAACCGGGCGCTTACCCTTGGCCTTGGCAAAGCCGTGGAATATGCACTGAACATTGGCATTGACAGGATATGGCAGCGTGTACAACATTTAGCCGCGCTGATGCGCCGTCAACTGGCAGAAATTAATGAGGTGGCAATTCATGATATTGGCGAGCAAAAGTGTGGTATTGTTACCTTTTCGGTGACGGATATTGATAGTACAGTGATAAAAAACAAACTGGCGGAAAAACAAATTAATGTATCAGTGGGCAAGGCCATATCAACGCTTATTTATATGAATAAAAACCATTTAAGCAGCGTGGTAAGGGCATCGGTACATTATTATAATACCGAAGAGGAGATAATTGTAATGTGCAGTGCATTAGCTGCCATCTTAAATTAAACCCGGGTAGCAACCCGTTTTGCAAATGTATTCCCGGTGCCGAAAATATATGAAACATTACAGCCTACCCAAGGTTGTATAACCATGAGAAGTTTAATTTATATTATCGTAGTTGTGCTGATTATCAGCTGGCTGCTCGGGGGCTTTGCCTTCCACATTGGCGGCAGCGCCATTCACATTATTATTGTTATTGCTGTTATCCTTTTACTATATAACCTGTTTGCCGGCGGGTCGTACAGGCGCCGTTGGTAATATTTCCCCGGGGAAATATTACTCAGGTTCTCCAGCTGTTAATTTCTAATGTACAAGCGTTCCGATGTGTTCACCTTTCGTGATCTTCATAAGGTTGCCGGGTTTGTTCATATCGAATACTATAATGGGCAGGTTGTTTTCCTGGCAAAGTGTAATGGCAGTCATATCCATCACGCTGAGGCCTTTGTCATATACTTCCTGGAAAGAGATCTCATCGTAACGTGTAGCCGTAGGGTCTTTTTCCGGGTCGGCGGTGTAAATGCCGTCAACGCGGGTGCCTTTTAGCACCACGTCGGCTTTTATTTCGATAGCGCGCAGGGATGCTGCTGTATCTGTAGTGAAGTATGGATTACCTGTGCCGGCGCCGAATATTACAATTTTGCCGACCTCCAAATGGTGCATGGCACGGCGGCGGATATAAGGCTCACATATCTGTTCCATCTTTATGGCGGATTGCAGGCGGGTTTCAACCCCAATGCTTTCGAGAGCATTTTGCAAGGCCATGCAGTTGATCACTGTAGCAAGCATGCCCATATAATCGGCCTGGGCACGTTCCATGCCCGATTTCTCGGCGCTAAGCCCCCTGAAAATATTGCCGCCGCCAACAACAATAGCTATTTCCATGCCTGTATCAAAAACCCCTTTTATATCCTGCGCGTATTGCAAAACCTGGTTGTTATCAATGCCGTATTGCTTTTCGCCCATCAGCGATTCGCCGCTAAGTTTTAGTAGGATCCTTTTATATTTCATAGGGTAAGTTTGTCGTTATCAGAGAAAGGTGAAATGAGGAATTGCTTTTATCAGTACGTGAGTATGCTTTCGATAATACGCTATTCATCAAGTTGGAGTTTGCCAAAAATATGGAAATATAATCAGTGTTAAAATTTTATGCAGATTTTGTTAAGAAATCACCCTTAAACACAGTGCCCTGTACTTCAAAGTTTTCATTAAAAACGATCAGATCAGCATCAAAGCCTGCCTCGACTTTGCCTTTTTTGCTCATTTTAGCCAGTTGCGCAGGATACAACGTTGCCATATTGATAGCTTCGGCAAGGTTAATGCCTACATGTTCCACACAATTTTGCACTGCCTTGAGCATGGTAAGGCACGATCCTGATAAAGTGCCATCAGGCATTACAAACCTGTCGCCTTTGAACTGGTGATGATAAGTACCTTCGCTTGCCGCAGCAACTGCATCGGTAATTAAAAAAAGCTTATCGCCCAATTCGCGTTTGGCAAGGCGCACCATGGCAAAGTCAACGTGGATACCATCGTTAACAATACTGGCATAAGGCCTTTCTTCGAATATAGCGGGGATATAGCCCGGATCGCGGTGGTGCATCTGCGGCATGGCATTAAATAAATGCGTTACCGCCGGTATAGGGTTATTTAAAAACGACTTACCCTGCTGATAAGTAGCATTGCTATGGCCTGAAGATATGATGATCCCATGGTCATGTAGATAATCTATTACTTCCTGGTCTTGCAGTTCTGGCGCAATGGTCATCATTTTAACAACGCCATCGGCCATGGTCAGCCATTTTTCTATTTCAGCAACGGTGCCTTTTTTGATAAGATCTGCCGGGTGCGCGCCTTTTTTTGCAGCGTTAAGGTACGGCCCTTCCAGGTGCAGGCCCCAAAAGTTGCCTTTGCATTGCTCCCTGAAAGCTTTTGCAGCTTCAATGGCCTTCTCTACAATATCATTGGTGTTGGTAGCTACGGTGGCAAAAAAGCCCGTGGTGCCTTGCTCCAAAAAATCGTTTTCCATCCGCTCAAGCGCTACAGTGCTGGGTATGCTGCCGAACATTTTGTCGCCGCTGCCATAAACCTGTAAATCTATCAAGCCGGGCGCAACAAATGCACCATTTAAATCAACCTTTTTGCTATCGGCGGGGATGGCGTGTTCGTCAATAATAGCTGTAATTTGGCC
>JABDCF010000155.1 GCA_013288235.1 Bacteroidota bacterium
AAAAGGTTTCATCCGCAAAACTGAAGCTATTTCGGGCGCAAGGTATGCCGGGTTGCAGGATGATCATATCCATTTTATGGCGCTGCCTTTTTACGAAACAGGAAAAATCAAGAAGAACACAGTAGGCGAAGAGGACATACAGTTAACCATCGACTTATTGCAAAAAGTAAAACCCCACCAGGTATTTGCCGCCGGTGATTTTGCCGACCCTAATGGTACCCACCTGGTTTGTTTTAAAGTAATAATAGCAGCGTTAAACCGCCTGAAAGAAACTGAAGACTGGGTAAATATGTCGATATTGATGTTATAAACAGGGCCTTGCTCTACTGCTAATTGGGCCATGCCATGGTTATTATAGTCTTCTTCTGTAAGTTTTAGTATAGGCTTGTCTAATGTATCTGCAAGCCATATTACTGCTTTCTTTTTCAGGCCGTTTTCCCAGCTGCAATCTTTTACAAGCCATGGGGTATTAAACCTTGTTAGTGAACTTGCTGCTGCTTCATCCAGCACAAATTCTACATGGTCGGATAATTGTAAATATGTAGCCGGTACCTCGCCCGATATTTCGCCTTCAACCGCCTTTTTCACAATAGGCGCCTTCTTTTGGCTCCAGGCCATCAGGATAATTTCCCTTGCCTTGAAGATGGTGCCAACCCCCATAGTAATGGCCTTTGTAGGCACATTTTGCTTTCCGCCGAAGTCCCTTGATGCATCGTTCCGGGTCAGGTCATCAAGGGTTACCAATCTCGTGCCTGAATTTGGCGCCGAGCCCGGTTCATTAAAACCGATGTGGCCGGTACGGCCTATACCTAATATTTGCAGGTCTAAACCGCCAAGCTTTGTTATCTTTTGTTCATAGTCAAGGCAAAAGGCGGCTACGTCATCCTGTGTTAAAGTGCCATCAGGTATGTGTACATTCTTTTTATCGATATCCACATGGTTGAACAGGTTTTCGTTCATGAACGTTACATAACTCTGTGCAGCATTGGGCTGCATGGGGTAGTATTCTTCCAAATTAAAAGTGATCACATTTTTAAAGCTCAGGCTTTCTTCTTTGTGCAACCTTACCAGTTCGGCATAAACGCCAATTGGGGTTACGCCGGTAGCAAGGCCAAGCACGGTTTTTTCGCCTTTGGCTTCTTTGTCTTTTATCAGCTTTGCTATCCTGGCTGCTACTGCCAATGATGCATCCTGCTGGTTGTTGTACACTGTTACCGGCAGTTTCTCGTACCGGGTTTCCTCAAGTAAATTTAATCGGGCCATGGTTAAGTAGTAAGTCTTTAGTCTAAAGCCCGAAGTTCGATACTTAAGGTTTTTGGCTTAAGACTCCAGACTTGACGATAATTGGTGAAAGCAAATATATCATATCGCATTCATTTAAATTGGTGTAAATTCGAAATAAATCGTGCAAATTCGTGTCCTATGGATAAAGTTACCGAACTGGCAAAAATGATAGATCATTCCTTGCTGCACCCCACAATGACTGATGAAGACCTGCGACAAGGCTGCCTGCTGGCAAAAAAATATAATGTGGCTACGGTCTGTATAAAACCTTATGCCATTAAAGAAGCATTGGAATGGTTAAAAGGTTCGGACGTCATGGTTTGTGCTGTTATCGGCTTTCCGCATGGCAACAGTACCACCGCGGTAAAAGTTTTTGAAACAGAGCAGGCTTGTAAAGATGGGGCGCACGAAATCGATATGGTAGTTAACATCGGTAAAGTTTTAGGCGAATACTGGCCATATATTGAAGAGGAGATAGCTGCCATAGTAGCCGTCACCAAAAAACACAAAGCTGCTTTGAAAGTTATTTTTGAAAACGACTATTTGCCCGATGATAAATTTAAGATACGCCTTTGCGAAATTTGCAGCAGGCTAAAGGTGGAATTCGTGAAAACATCAACCGGGTACGGTTTTATAAAGGGTGACGATGGAAAATTTTCCTACGAAGGTGCAACAGAAAAAGATTTGATCCTTATGCGTAAGCATTCGGCGCCCGAAGTACAGATAAAAGCCGCAGGCGGCGTACGTACACTTGACGACCTGTTAAAAGTTAAATCATTGGGCGTAACCAGGGTAGGCGCAACTGCTACAGCCGCTATGCTTGAAGAAGCTAAAAAAAGATTTGGCGGGCAGACAGAAGACAATGAATTTGTGAATGCAAAAATAAAAGGAGGCTATTAAAATTATGGGTCCAAAAGGCGTTATTATTCAACCAAGCCCATATCCTGTAAAGGAAACTATCAACCGGGTAGAAACCTTTTTGCGTCAACATGGCGCAACGGTTTATGCAAGGATAGATCAGCAGGCCGAATTACAAAAGGCCGGTATAAGCATTACCCCACTTGAGTTTATTATGTTTGGTAACCCAAAGGCAGGTGGGCCCATTATAATCGAAAATCCCGTTGCCGCGCTTGACCTGCCTTTAAAAATTATTGCATGGGAAGATGGCGAAAAGAATGTTTATATGGCATATAATGATGCTTCATATATTGAAGAAAGGTATTCATTATCACACAAAGAAAACTCGCCATTGAATTTGGATAATTTGATTGTAATGGCATTGCAGGTGTGAATTTACTGCTTTTTTGTTTTAATTTGAACTGTTCGGAAATTCCGCATAGTTGAATATTTTCTAATTCGCTTTTTTTCTCATTTATTGAATTGTATCGGCGGCAGCTGTTCGGAAAACAGAATAACTGAATTTTCATCCCAAACTTGGGAAAACACCTTGCTTGTGGAAATTTAGCTTATCTAAACATCTGTTACTTTGTAGAAAAATCGGAAATTCCGGTTTTTCTCGCCACCATTTTGCTTTTCGGGTCTCATTCACTGAAATATTTAAAAGATGCTCATTTATTGTAGAAAGAGGTTTGTTATGAGCAGTAGATTACATATTCAATACAAAAAGCCATATTGATATGATAAACAAAAAAAGTTGAAGGTAAAAGAAGGCCCAAGTAATTCGTCCGAGAAATTTTGCCCAACAAATTAAGTTATCTCTCTGTGATTTCTTAACCTCTTTGTCGGAAGGTTCGTAATCTTCATATTTTATATCATGATCTAATTCAAAAATTCTTCGTCGTGTTTTAATGATGTTTTTTGTTAATCGAAAGTCGTTAAGTCTTGCTATAAGTCCTAATATTCCAATTGATGCGGATAATGTCAGCATAAAAAGAATTGTCTTTGTTAATGAGAGCTGTCCACATTTGACATTATTCTTAAAAATTGCACTATTTTGATTGCTTATAATAAAGCCTGAGACAGCAATTGAAAGCGTAAATAACAAGTTCACACAGAAAGTCAATAAGTCAATTTGTTTAATATGCCATTTTGAAAATCTATCCTTATAATCCTTAATCGAGGACAATTCAAAAACATCCAAATCTGCCTTTTTTTTGCCCCCAAAATATTTACGTTTAGATGTCATATTACTGGTTCTGCTTTTAAAGTGTTTTTACTTAACTCAAATATAATTAAGGGTTATTTCTCGTTGTCCGATCTTTCTCTAAAGACAGATATCATTTTAATAATCCTCGTGAAAATATACTTCTCTTGTCCCAAATTCAAATACCCATGTTCCTTTTTTGTAATGAGTCAAATTGATCAACTTGGGATTTTCAGGTTCATTTAAGAAGTGATCTGAATGTATGGTATTCATTTTCAATATAAATATCTCCGCAGATTTTTTACTTTCAGTATAAGTTTCTATTCTAATTGGATTCGTATGTTTTTCGATGTAGCAAATATTGTAAGGCGTTGCTTCTACAATTAAGGCAGATTTGTGGCTTTCATCTTCGCGGCTTTCGGTCAGGTTTAATATTTTATATTTTCTTACAATCCAATTTATATACTCACTTCCCAGCCAATGAGTTTCATGTCCGTTTGCTAAATTAAATATTATTCGATACCTAAAGTTTTCATTATCCACTTCTAAGATTTCACATGGCGTTTCCTTATAAGAAAATCCTCTTATTTCACATAAATCTCCAATGTTTGGTATATTCCCTGAAAGCATTTTAAGTAAGTGTACGTTTTTATATTCTATCTAAAATAATTATTTAGTGTATTTGCGCAAAATGGCATTCTCTTACGGCAAATTAGGAATATTTACGCAAATATTATTTAAAACGTGATTACTTAAAAGAGAGTTGTTTTGTGTAACTTTAATAAATTTTGTTCGTAATTTTATATTTTTGAATAGAAAGGTTCGTAATATGTACGCGGAAGCTAAAAAACTACATTTAATAGAAGAGTTACTAAAAGTTGACAGTGATACAATATTAGCTGAACTTGAAACGGTGTTGACAAAATCAAGGACGCAACTACCGCACAGCAAAAGTTTCCAGGACTTTACAAGTATGCTTACTTTGGAAGAAGTGAATGAACTTGAACGAAATATAGAAGAAGGCTGCGAACAAATAAATGAAGATGACTGGAAATAAATGTTTGCTGGATACTTGCGTCATTATACATGCTTTCAAAAACAATAAGGATATTACCGCTCAACTCCATACTTTTTCGGAAATATTTATACCTTCAATCGTAGCGGGCGAACTGTACTATGGGGCCTATTGTTCAGCGAATGTGAAAAAACACTTGGATCAAACTAATCAATTCTTACAAAACTATACGATATTGGTTCCTGACGCTATAACAGGCGATTTTTATGGCAGTATTAAATCGACATTAAAGAGTAAGGGCAAACCAATACCTGAAAACGATATATGGATAGCCGCAATAGCTATTCAATTCAACTTGCCGCTTTTTACGGTTGACAAACATTTTAAAGAGATAGATAACATCGTACTTGCCTAAACCACCCTGCTTCGAATAGTGCCCACATAAATACAAATCACGCAAACGAAAATTCGTGTAATTCCTTCGATTCGTGTCAATTACAACCCCGAATAGTAATCATACCCCTGCTCAGCCCAATAATCCTTCGGACGGATATTGCTAAAGTTAATAGTACCTATTCGTTTTAAATTTTTGATGCCGTATTTTACCGGGATGATGAGGCGTAAAGGAGCGCCATTTTGCAAAGGCAGTAATTTATCGTTCATCTCGTAGGCAAGCAGGGTTTGCGGGTGCATGGCGCTGGGCATATCTAATCCAACATAATATGCTTTATCGGGGGTTTCCATGCCTACATATTGCATCTTGGCATAGTCGTCCAATTGATAATGCTTAATAAAGTCGCTGAATTTTACGCCGGCCCAGTGCGATATCTGGTCCCAGCCTTCCACGCATTTAAAATCATAAATGATCTCGGTTTTTGGCAGGGCCATTAATTCCTGTAAACTTATTTGTAAAACCTCGCCGCCTTTTTTATTTACCTGTAATTTCCAGGTGGCAGGGTCGAATTTCTTTTTCGCTTCAACGCCTATGTCGCTGTTAACCCGCACGTGTTTGGCGGCCATTGACTTTGGGTACGTTTTTACCAGGTGATTTTCGCTGAAGGCAATCCGCCTGAAAAAAATTTCGGTTTTATTGAGTGCGCGGCGTAAAGGTGCATGCGCGCCGGCAGTGATTCCGGCAACTTCATTGGGCGATTTATACAGCCAGCGCCATCCTTCAAATGCGCCGGCGGCTAAAACAGCAAAGCTGGTAAAAGATATAAAGTTGCGCCTGCTTATCTTTTGCTCAACAGTAAGCTCTTTCTTTATTTTTTTATTCTGCTTTTTCATCTTCGTTTTCAGCATTAATAATAGGTTGATGGGTTTCAGCAACAGGTTGAGGAGCTTCTATAGCAGGATGCAGGTTTTCATTAACAACTTCGAACCCTGAAATAACAGAACTGAAATTACCCCATCCCGCAAGTATTACCTGCACAATATGTATCACAAAAAAGAATACATAGCCCAGCGTTAATGCAAAGTGCAATATCCTTGCAAAATGATAGCCCCCGCATAACCATGTTAAATAATAAAACTGTACCGGCTTATAAATGGCCAGCCCCGTAATTACCGATCCAATGCCCATAATAATAATGGCGGTATAAGCTATGCGTTGTGCAGCATTGTATTTGTTTTGCGGCGGTGCGGTTTTACGTATGTGCAGGTCATGTAGCAGCACTTGCCATGCTTCTTTAAACGAATTTTTCTTTGGCGCCAACTCACGCCACTCACCGGATATCGTGGTATAGAGTATATAGAATATCCCATTAAGGGTAAAAAACCACATAAACAGGAAGTGAAAAGCCATGCCTTCGGATAAACGGAATGGTATTTTTAACGTATTATAAAACCAATCAGGGAAAAAGCGAAAAAAGGTATGACCGAATATGGTAATAGAATACTCATCATTTGCCCAATAGATCAGCATCCCGCTCCATATCATAATGGTTAGTATTGGGAAATTTACCCAATGGCACCAGCGCATGGCTAATGAGTGTTTTTCTTTTATAGCTTTCATTGGCACAAAAATATTTATACAGCGATCTTTTAGTTGAAGGCCGTACAAAACTTACGTTAAAATTACTGAATTTTTATTTGGGATTTTTAGTAGCTGCGGAAGCGTTTGTGCTAAGTTCGTTTGGCAATGTCGCCTTTGCGGCAGCAACTACTGCGCCATTAGTTGTGTTTTGTAAAAAACCAATGATCTCCCAGCCCTGCGTATCAAAGCCATGTGGCAAAGCTACATTCGCAGTGCCGTTGTTTTCGCTTAAGGAAACTTTTTGAAGCTTGCGTACAATCTGTACATGCGACAAGGTGTGCCCGCCATTTTCACCGCGTTCAACTTTTGTTTGCGCATTTTTTTGAAGGACGGCAATTTGTAATACTGTATTTTTATCGGCCCCTTCGGTACTATATTTTATGCTGGCCTGGTCTTTTTCAATCCCCGAAACATTTAATGATAATTGATCATTTGAAGGTTTTTCAAGGTTGGTTTTAATTGCATTGCGCAAAGTACCCTCTTCCGAGCCTACAAACTCGGTTTTACCGTTAACTACAATTTGCGGCGTATAAACTGACTGCAAGTGCAAATACCCGGCATAATCATTTTGCCTCCTTGAATAATCAGCGCTGCTGAAAACATCTTTCCAGCCAAGGCGGTTCCAATAGTCAACGTGGTACGCAAGGATATAAACCGGTTTGTCTTTAACTTCTTTCTCAATTTTTGCAACAAGTTGATCGGCAGGCGGACAGCTGGAGCAGCCTTCGGAAGTAAATAATTCAATAACTGCAAAACCCTTATTATCACCGTTTGCTTTATCCAAAAGCCTTGCATTTATAAAGGCTGTTGTGCCAAATACAACTGCGGTTAGCAAAATTGCAAGGCTAAATATTTTGGTCGATCTCATATTTTATGTCTTAAATTTGATGTTGTTTATCGCTTAGTCGGGTATCAT
>JABDCF010000156.1 GCA_013288235.1 Bacteroidota bacterium
GCTTTAAAGGCATATTCAATTTCACCGTCGGTATTTTTCTTATTTAATGCATTTGGTTTCCATGCGTATATGGTAATCCCTGCATTATTGTACATTTTGCGGATTTGGATAAAAGGGTCCATTATAGTGTTTTCGCGCCATTGAGCAAGTTTTTCGCTATAATCGGCGCTGCTATCGCGCGGCGGCGCCCCGGCAAAAGTTTCTGCCGCATCGCCCATCAATTCAATATAATTGATGTTACAGTCTACACAATACTTTAGCAGTTGTTCGATGCTGCTGGGCATACTCCTGAAGGAATAAGTGATAACGCCGATCTGGACGCCATTTATTTTTGAATTTGGCTTAGCCGCAGCAAAAACTGAACTTGCGAAAGCACTTTTTGAAGTTAGGGCAATGCCTGCTGCTGCAAGCATACCGGTGCCAATAAACCGGCGCCTGGAAACATATTGCTTATCCATGATTAAATATTTTAGGTTAGTTATAAATTGGTTTAATGAAAAGAGGTAATCAAATTTATAGAATTATTAATCGCGAGCAATAGCTGTTGCGTAATTATTTTGTGTCATTTGCCATTTTTGCTGTACTTATCGGGCGATAACAACTAAAAAGGTTTTACTAAAAAATGAAGTGAGATAAATGGCAATATTTATATATTTGCAGCGGAGATGACGAGCAGGCCTCTCTAAACAAAGTATCGCTGTATTTAATTTCCCTGTGGTGTAATGGTAGCACCTCTGATTCTGGTTCAGAAGATCGTGGTTCGAGCCCATGCGGGGAAACAAAACGGGACAAGGCCAAATTTGGTTATTGCCCCGTTTTTATTTATATCGCTGCTGGTAAAAACCATTGAATCCCTAAATTTTAACCTTTCATTTATTTTTCTATTCCTAAATTATTATCTTGTGCCTTATCGAATATGCGCATACAATTTTTACATATCGCAAATACTAAAATGGCAAGTTCCCCTTTCGGGAGTATGCTGAATTTTAACCTGATCATTCTGGCTATTACTGTCATTGTAAATCAATGGAGGGTAACTTAGCTATATAAAAATTTATAAATAGTTATAAGCCCTCCAAGTCGGAGGGCTTTTTTTTTGCTAAAAATTTAATTGATAATATATGAAAAAGCCCCAACCAAATGAAAATGAACATTGTATCATTGCTGTTTATGCCGATGACAAAAAAGGTTTGCTCGGACAGATATTAAATATCTTTAACAGGCGCAGCTATAACGTGAATAGCCTTAACGTTTCGAGGACAGATATCCGTGAAATAGTATTAATTACAATGGAAGTGGAATTCCCCTTAGATAAGTTGCAGGGCTTACTGCTGAAAATTGAAAAGATAATTGAGGTTTATAATGCAATAGCCTATCTGCCGGGCGAACTTATATTGAATAAGGTTGGCTTTTACCGGGTTGCCATACAATTAATGAGTGACGACCTGTGGTTATTATTGCAAAAGTATGGCGCCATAGTAAGCAAAGTATTCGAGGGGTCGTTCGTTATTCAAAAAACAGGGACGGATAACGATCTGCATGAATTTTATAATCATTTGGAAGGTGAGCATTTATTAAGTTTTTGCAAAAGCACGTTAATAGCCGAAAAAAGCCTGGTGCAACTGGATAAATATTTTGAAATGGTTGGGGAAGAGGCTGCGGTTTAAAAGTTGTAGAGCGTTGTTACTAAAATAATTTCTGCTTACGTCTGCATACCAGGTTAACAGTATGATATTTAAGCTAAATGTTATAATAAAAGTTATTACATTTGTACCATGCAGCAAACGTATCATGCAAAAATAACGCAAATTGGAAACTCCAAAGGCGTGAGGCTACCCAAAGAGTTAACCCTGTCGTTAGGTACTACAGACGTAATACTTGAACAAACTGCCGATGGCATACTTATAAAGCCAGCGCCCGCTATACCACCCTTAAAAGAATGGGCGGCTATATTCGCAAAGGCAGATACAAGCCCTGAACCAGAGTTCCATGAGTGGGATGTAACGCTACAAGACGGGTTAGAAGATGAATAAGCTTTACAAAAAGTGGGAAATAGTATTAGTTGATTTAAATCCTACAAAAGGTGCAGAGATAGCAAAGATACGCCTATGCCTTATAGTTTCACCAAATGCAGTAAACACCGCATTGAGTACTGTAATAGTTGTACCTTTTACATCAACAATTAAAAATTATCCAACTCGGTTATCTACTAATCATAAAGGCAAAATAGGGGCGTTAGCTTTCGATCAGATCAAAACTATAGATAAAGGCAGGATACTAAAAAAAGACGGCGAATTGGATAAGGGCCAAAGGGAGGCTGCTAATACCCTATTACAAATACTTTTTTCAGAAGAGTGATGGAATGATAATTAAGATATAACAATAGGGGTCATCTAAAAAATCACTTATGCAATCTGACAGCTGTCAAAGCCCCCTTTTCCTTGCCACCCCGGCTTTTCGCACCTTACGGTCTTCAGTATTAACTACGTCGCCGGCACCATATTGCCTGGCCATTTTGGCTATCCGTTCCTCCAATGGTTCGGTGGTTAACCGTTCGCGGCCAAGGCTATCAACCATTATTGGGAAAGCAAAGGGCGTTGGGCGGTCGATGATTTTTAGTATGATGTTTTGTTTGATGATGCGCTGTAAGGCTGCCCTAAGCCTGAATTCCTCCAGCTGAAAAGCCAAAGCTTCGTTATAAGCCTGCCGCACCAGTAAATTATCAGGCTCATACTCGCTGAATACTTCGAATAATAACGATGTTGATGCCTGCAAATGCTTATTCTTTACCGGCTGGCCGGGATAGCCGGTAAATACCAGGCCGCCTATGTGTGCAATATCCCTGAAACGCCTGCGCGCCATTTCGTTAGCATTCAGGCTGTGCTGTATATCTTCGAGCAGGTTATCTATCGAGAAAAAGCTTACATCTTCCAGCGCTTGTTCAATAGGTATATCCTCTTCGGTTAGCAATTCAAAACCGTAATCATTCATAGCGATAGAAAAACTTGCCGGCTGTATTTTGCTCAGGCGGTAGGCCAGCAGCGACGCCATGCCCTCGTGTACCAATCGCCCTTCAAATGGGTAAAACAGTAAATGATGCCCTTCGTGGGATTTGAACGATTCGATCAAAAACTCATGGCTTTGCGGCAAGTGCGATATTTCGGACTGCAAGGCAAACAATGGTTTCAAGGCAATCACTTCCTCATCTTTTTCAATACCATGCGCCACTTCGTCCAGCTTATCCCTAAAAACGGCTGACAACTGGGATGATAACGGCATACGCCCGCCCATCCAACTGGGGATCATCCCTTTTTTTGCATTTGATTTTTTTACGTAGGCCGTCATTTCCTTTATCCTTACAAACTCCAAACTTCGCCCCGCGAACCAAAAAGTATTGCCTGGTTTTAATTTGGAAATAAAAGATTCCTCGATAGTGCCCAAACTCCCGCCGCTGATCCATTTTACCCGTATGCTTACATCACTTGTGATAGTGCCAATACTGAGTCGGTGCCGCATAGCTACCCGCCGGTTGTTTACTTTAAACAAGCCATTCTCAACTTCTACCTTTAAAAACTCATCGTATTGAGCAAGGGTTTTACCGCCGTTAGTAATAAAATCAAGCAACTCATTAAATTCACTACGCTTTAAATCAGCAAAGGCGAAGGTGGTTTTTACCTCTTTAAACAACTCATCAGCCCTGAATCCATCAGATACGGCCAGCGTTACCATATACTGTATCAATACATCCATAGTAAGCAGCAAAGGGTCGCGGCTTTCATAAATACCGGCTTTGATGCCTTCTTTCAGTGCAGCGCCTTCCAATAACTCAAGCGAATGCGTGGGTACATAATAAGCCCTTGACACCGCGCCCGGGCTATGCCCGCTGCGCCCCGCCCGCTGCATAAAACGCGCTACTCCTTTCGGGCTGCCTACCTGTATAACAGTATCTACCGGCCTGAAGTCGACACCGAGATCTAAACTCGAGGTACAAACTACCACTTTTAATGCTTCGGCATGTAAAGCCTGTTCCACCCAATTGCGTATTTCATTATCTAATGAGCCGTGGTGCATGGCCATTATGCCTGCGTATTCCGGATAATTATCAAGAATGGCGTGGTACCATATCTCGGCCATCGAGCGGGTATTGGTAAATATCAGCGTGGTATTGCTTTTGGCCACAATCTCCATCACCTGCGGCAACAACTTTAACCCAATATGCCCCGACCATGAGTAACTCTCAATATTTTCGGGGATAACTGATTTGATGAGCAGCTTTTTATCCACATTGGCACGTACCATCGTAACACGCTCCGGCGGGAAATCGTTGCCCAAAAGTACTTCTGCAGCCTCTTCCAGGTTACCGATGGTAGCGCTGATACCCCATATTTTGAGTCTTAAGTCCGAAGTCTTAAGTCCGAAGTCCGGGAAGTTTGGTTCGTCACTGTAATTATCTTCACTCAAGACTTTCGACTTTAGGCTTAAGACTTTTAACTTAGATAAACCCAGCTCCACCTGTACGCCGCGTTTAGTACCTAATAACTCATGCCACTCATCAGTAACTACTACCTGTAGGTGCTGGAACAGTTTTGGGTATTCTTTTTGGGCCAGCATCAGGTGCAGGCTTTCAGGGGTGGTGAGCAATACTTCGGGGAGTTTTTTCTTTAGCGCCTGCTTTTCGGCGGCGGGGGTATCTCCGGTGCGCGTCATGATCCGCCAGGGCAGGCCCATTTCATCGCATACTTCCTGCATAGCTTTTTTAATATCATTAGTAAGCGCGCGCAGGGGCGTTATCCAAAGCATTAACAGGCCGTTATTGGTTTGATGGGTATAGGTATCCGGGTGTTTATCGATAAAATCGGCCAGGAAAGGCAAAAACAGCGCGAAGGTTTTACCACTGCCTGTAGGCGCATTCAGCAAGCCCGAAAAACCATTGAGATAGGCATCCATCATCTCCTGCTGAAAGGGAAACTGCTCCCAGTTCTTCTTCCGGTACCACTCGCGGATCACCTGCTGCCCTTTTGTAACCATGCGTATAATATACAACGGATTTTGGAATAAGTTGTATATGAGTTAAAAGTTCGCCGGATTCACTGTAAAAGTTTTGTCGCTCTTTTAGCTTTCTGCTTCAAATTGCTATCTTGCCGGCTGTAACCAATTCATCCTGCAATGAAAAAATTCCTTTTAATAATTTCGATGTTGTTTCCTGTGCTTATTTATGCACAGCATAAAAAAAACAGCCCCCTCTACTTTCGACCTCCTGATAGGCACCTATACAAAAGGCAAAAGCAAGGGCATTTATGTTTATCGCTTTTATGCTGAAACAGGCCGAACAGCTTATCTAAATGAAATTGATGATGTAAGCAACCCATCCTATTTGTGCTTATCGGATAATAATAAGTTTGTTTATGCGGTGAATGAAAATGGCAAAAACGGCGAGGTTAGCGCTTTTACTTTTGAACCCAAACTTGGCAAGCTGGTATTTTTAAATAAACAATCTTCCAAAGGGGCCGACCCTTGCTATGTTTCAGTTGATAAAGATCAAAAAAATGTATTTGTTGCAAATTACAGCAGCGGCGACCTTACTGTATTGCCGGTAAACAAAGACGGCTCATTAAGCCCGGTTTCGCAGGTTGTACAGGATGAAGGACAAGGTATAAATAAAGAAAGGCAGGAAGGCCCGCATGTGCATATCGCTATGTTATCGCCTGATGAAAAGTACTTATTGTACAGCGATCTGGGCACCGATAAACTAAATGTGATGCGTTACCATGCTTCGCACCCGCAGCCGTTAGCCCCGGCTACTCCACCGTTTGTAAAAATTGCAGACGGTGAGGGCCCGCGTCACATTGTTTTTTCGAACGATAAAAAGCATGTTTATTTAGTAACAGAAATGGGCTCGGCAGTACATGTTTTTGACTACGATAACGGCAAACTAAAAGAAAAGCAATCTATCACTTTATTGAAAGATGGCTTTAAAGGCCAAACTGCCGGCGCTGCCATACATATTTCGCCTGATGGCAGGTTTTTGTATGCCTCCAACCGTTTAGAAACTAATGATATATCTGTGTATGCTATCGACCCCGATACCGGCAACCTCATTTTTGTTCAGCGCGAATCGAGCTACGGAAAAAACCCGCGCGACTTTGCCATTGATCCTACCGGCAATTTTATGGTGGTAGCAAACCAGGACAGCGACAGCATTTTTGTTTACCGTATTGATAAAAGCAACGGCAAAATAAGCAGGATAAACTCAAATATTGAGATAGGCAATCCTGTTTGCTTGAAGTTTGCACCGGCGGAGTAATTTTTTAGAGGAAAGGTTAAAGCGAAAAGTTGAATTAATGTATGGATAACTTTAACTCTTTCCCTATCCCTAACTTAATTAACCTATAAAGCGTGTTTAGTTGTATATCGGACTTACCTGTTTCAATTTTCGAAATATAGTTTCGGGTAGTCCCGCTATTCCTTGCAACTTCTCCTTGTGACAGGCCAGCCTCTTCCCTGGCGGTTTTTAAAAGTTGTCCTATTTTGGGGCTTGTACTTAAGCTGTTTATCAGGTCGCTGTCCTTATAAAGAACATCAGGGTCTAAATCCAATGCCCCTTCTATTACCTTTCCGCTCGGCAGGGTAATGGTTTGTTTTAAATTATTCCAAATTATTGTATTGTCGGCCGAAACACTTGCCTGTCTAAATACCTCCCATTCTTTTAAATGGGCAAGAGGATTGTCGCCGTTTAATATGGCCGATGCTATTTCTTGGCTTAAGTCTATTTTACGCTCATCTCCATTAGTCCAAAGGGTGAAAAGGGTATAAGGTTGCTCAATATTCGTTATTATTAAAATCCGTGGTAGCTTCTTCATAAATTCTTTATTTGAGGATTAAGCGCCTTAAATAAGGCTAATAAATCATTTTCGTTTTCGTTTATTGTTTCCTTTACCTTTCGTAGTTGGGGCATAGGTAATAAACCCCTTATTATTTCTTTACCAGTAATTGATATGACCACCTCATATTCGTTATAAATCGCATGAATATGTGGTGGCAAATGGTCGTTTGAATAAACATTTATTTTTATTCCATCGATCAACTCAAATAAAGGCATAATACAAAGATAATAATAGTACCTAATTAGGTGGCAATATCTAATTCATTTTTTTATAGTTCTTAACTTTACATTATGATATCACAGTTGACCAGCCTATTTAGCCATTTGGCCCCAAGTGGATAAAAAGCCCCATAGTGATTGTAACTACTAATGATTCTTCGGATATATTTT
>JABDCF010000157.1 GCA_013288235.1 Bacteroidota bacterium
AAATATAATTTTAAATAAAAGGCCTGCCTTAATTAACGGGCCTTTTATTTAAAGTAATTTGCTTTAAAGTTCTACCTGTATTTAGTTGGTTATAAACCAAATGCATTGTTGCTATTTTTGTTTTCCTGAACCTTAGCACAGGTATGTTTTAAAAATTACCCGGTATTTTATAGTTATTTAGTAACTAATTCCAACCATATTTGGAATTGAGGGTGGTTTGCTGCGATCATTTTTTCGGCGTGCATTTATAATAGGCCAAAGCTTTGATGTTAATATAGCTGTTGGTCGGGATTTGCAATCCACTACCATAATAGTGGTGGATTTGTACTCCACAAAAAGCAGAATTGCATCACGGGATTACAAATCCGGGCCAACGGTATTTGGTAATCGATAGCAACTGCCGCCAGCGTTGCTATATCGTCAACATTCAAAACATAAAGCCCCTGCCATAAGTATGACAAGGGCTTATTAAAAAAATAAATACGTGTTGGCGTTTACTTGCTGTTATCTTTCGGCTTATTGTTATCAGGCTGTTTTTTGCTGGTAGTATCCGTTGCTGCATTATCAGTCTTTTTGTTGTCCTTGCCTACTTTAACAGGCGTACCGTCGCGTATTTCGTCATTGGCTACTTTAACAATTTCATCGCCATCCTTTATATCACCATAAACTTCGGTAAGGTCGCCTGCAGATAATCCTTTTTTTACATCAACCCACGTTACTTTGTTGTCGACCACCTTTATAATAAATACTTTTTCGGTAGATGTAACTACGGCTGATTTCGGCACGATAAAAGCGCTGTCGCGCGATGGCAGGGGGACATCAACTTCGGCAAACATATGCGGCAATAAAAGCTTATCGTTATTAAAAACATCCATTTCAAGGCGCTCTGATCTTAATTTAGTATCCAGCGCGCCGGCAAGCCTTGTTACTTTAGCCGTAAATTTGCGGGTTGGCAAAGCAGATACACTAAAAGTAACAACATCCTGGTGGCTTAGCCCGCCGGTGGAGTTTTCGGGCACGGAGATTACAAGGCGCATTCGTTTCTGGTCCTGCAATACTAATAATGGATCAGTAGTTCTTCCCGGCCCAACATAGGCGCCAAGGTTGATATTCCGCGCGGTAATAACACCGTCAAACGGAGCTTTGATCTGCAGGTAAGCCAGGTTTGCGGCAACTTCTTTATAAGAAGATTTGGCTGCGTCCACATTGGCAAGGTCCGAGTTTTTTTTGGCTTCAGCCTGTTCCAGGTCGTTTTGCGAAACAGTACCCGGCGTTTTGCTTGTACTATAAAGCCTGTCGTAAGTTGCTTTACTTGCAAAATAAACCGCATCCATTTGCTTTATGCGGGATTCGGCTTCTGCAAGTTGCGAATTTATCTCCGGCGCTTCAAGGGTAACCAGCAGTTGCCCCTGGTGTACCTGGGAACCTATATCAACCCATAGCTTTTGTACATAGCTGTTTACTTTAGCAAAAAGGTCAACCTCCTGGTAAGGTATAAGTTCCCCGGGTACTGCAATTGTACTCGTAAGTTTGCCTTTATGAGCAGGTATTAATACAACCGTTGGCGTATCGATGGCGTTTTCATCTTTTACTGTTTGTGCCTGTTCTTCTTTTTCTTTATTACTCGGGCCGCATGAACTTAGCAGCCCAATGCCGATTATTAAAGCAAATACCGCAGTAATCGATCTATTTTTAGTGATGTTCATCATGGTGCAAGGGGACATAAAATTTACTTTCTTTATCTTCAGGGTCTAATGAAACGGAGTCGGTTGTAGCGTTGCCTTGTATCCATGCAAACAACAGCGGCAATATTAACAGGGCAGCGAATGTTGATGCCAGCAGGCCGCCAATAACGGCACGGCCCAATGGCGATGTTTGGTCACCACCCTCGCCCAAGCCCGATGCCATAGGGATCATACCTACTATCATGGCCAAACTGGTCATCAGGATAGGCCTTATACGCAAAGCCGCTGCTTCACGCGCCGCCTTGAGGGCATCGCCGTTATGTTTTCGTAATTCTTCGGCATTGGTAACCAATAGTACCGCATTTGATATGGAAACGCCTACAGACATGATCATACCCATATACGATTGCAGGTTAAGTGTAGCGCCGGTTAATTTAACCAGCATCAACGAGCCAAACAATACCGCCGGCACCGTTGACAACACCACAAGTGATACCTTGAACGACTGGAAATTGGCGGCCAGCATAAGGTAGATTACCAAAATAGCCACCAGCAAACCGGTTTGTAAACTATCAAGCGTGTCAGTAAGCGTTTGGCTCATACCACGCAGTTCAACAGTTAAACCATGTGGCAATTTTCCTAACGATTGGATAGCATTTTGTACATCGTTTGTGGCAGAGCCCAAATCTTTTTTATTGATATTTGCGGTAACCGATAACGTTGGGATAGCGCCTACATCATCGTCCTCGCCATTAGTAGTATCCACTTTTACACTCGCTACATCGCTTAAAATAGGCCGCGGCTGGTTTGGCAATATGGGTATTTCCTTTACATCGTTAAGGCTCGACATTTTGTACTCAGGCACCTCAACCTGCACCTGGTAACTCAGGCCTATTTTCGGGTCAAGCCATACATTTTTTTCGGTAAGCCGCGAAGATGACATTGAAGCAGTAAGCGTCCGTGAAATATCACTTACACCTACACCCAGTTCAGCAGCGCGCACACGGTCAATATCAATGCTTATAGTTGGATATTTATACGACTGCCCTATCTGCACATCACGTAAATATTTAATACTATCAAGCTTCCTCATTACTTTGAAGCCGTATATTACGTTTTGCTGCTTGTCCTTACCGGTTAAAGCAACCTCTATAGGTGTTGGCGAGCCCTGGCTCAAAATTTTATCAGTAAGCTCTATCGGTTCAAAAGAGAGCTTCACATCAGGTACGGCCTTTTTCATGGCGCCACGAAAACGGTCTTCCAGTTCCTCTAAATTTGTTTTATAGCCTTCAGCGAGTTGAACCTGCATAACCGCTTCCTGCGGGCCGGCCATAAATAAGTAAATAGGGTTTGTTGAAAATGATGAGGGGTGTAAACCAACCATGGTAGAGGTTATGGCAATATTTTCTTTGCCAACCAGTCCCTCCAATACATGCAATGCAGTAACAGCAGTTGCTTCGGTACGCTCAAGACGCGTTCCATCGGCGCCGCGCAGGCGCACCTGGAATGTGCCCGAGTTAACTTTGGGTAATACATCGCGCCCTATAACGCTGAACAGTAAAAATGCAAGGCCAAATGCCACAATTATATAAACAGAAACAATCAGCTTGCGGTTGGGCATCATCCAGTCCATCAGTTTCAGGTAACCGATCCTGAATTTGTCGAATTTCCCTGCGTCCTTCCCCTTTCCTTCACTAAGCTTTTTAAAAGCTTCCTCCTTTTCTTTCCAATGATCTTCCGGGTCTTCAGAAAATCCACCTTCATGTTTTTTGTCTTCGTGCTCATTTTTCATTATCCAGTTAGCCATAATAGGCACGAATGTTTGCGCCAGCATGTAGGAAATGATCATGGCGAACCCGATAGCCAATGACAATGGGAGAAACAATGCACCGGGGATACCCGTCATGGTAAAGGCGGGTGCAAATACTGCAAGGATACAGAATAAGATCAGCAACTTAGGAAACGCTATTTCCTTACAGGCATCCCAAATTGCCAAAGCCTTTGGTTTGCCCATATCAAAATGCTGGTGAATATTTTCAATAGTTACCGTTGATTCATCTACCAGGATACCAATGGCGAGCGAAAGCCCGCTCAGCGTCATGATATTAATGGTTTGATGGAACAGATATAAGAAAAACACGCTTGATATAACGCATGTTGGTATAGTTAATATAACTATAAGCGCCCCCCGCCTGTCGCCCAAAAACAGCAACACCATCAAACCCGTAAGCACAGCGCCAATTGCGCCTTCTTCGGCCAAACTTTTAACTGCATTTATAACGTAAACAGATTGGTCGAACACGAAGGAGAGCTTAACATCGGGCGGAAGCAAGGCCTGGAAACGGGGAAGCGCCTTTTTGAGGTCTTGCACTACTTCCCATGTGGAGGCCGAAGCCGCTTTGGTAATAGGCAGGTAAACCGACCGTTTTCCGTTTATTAAAACATACCCGCTGGTAATATCGGCGCCATCCTCAACGCTGGCCACGTCATGTAAAAAAACGGTTTGTACCCCATTTTTATAAAGCGGGATATCTCCAAAATCGGGAATAGTTTTTATAGTAGCATTTGATGGGGACAGATAATTTAAATTTCCCATGCGCACGTTACCGGCAGGCGTATTGAGGTTATTATCCCGCAAGGCCAGCACAAGCTGATCGGGCGTTAAGTTATGCGCACGCAGCAACTCCGGATCGGCCTTTATAACTACGGTACGCTGGTTACCCCCAAACGGTGCCGGCGCAACCAGGCCCGGAACGGTAGTAAATTGAGACCGGATATATACAGATGCCAAATCCAACAGTTCATTATTGCTGCGGGTGGGGCTGCTCAATACCAACTGGCCCACAGGCAACGTCGAAGCATCAAAACGGAGGATAAACGGCGGCTGCGAACCGGGCGGGAACCCCGCCTGGGCCCTGTTGGTGTACGCCGTGACCTCCGCAGCAGCCTGGGCCATATTAGTCCCTTCGTAAAAAGTAACCTTTATCAGCGTTAAACCTTGAATATTTTTTGTTTCGATACTTTTTACACCCGAAACAAACAGCAGTAAGTTAACATATGGTTTGCCAAAGTAGGCCTCCATCTGATCCGGTGTAAAACCGCCGAAAGGGTGCGATACATAAATTACGGGCAGGTTAAGATCCGGAAATATATCTATTTTAATACTGCGTACTGCATTGATACCAAAGAAAAACAACCCTGCAACTATAACCAGTATGGTGATCGGCCTTTGTAATGCGCCTTTTATCATTCCCATTTTTCTTATCCTATATTAAAAGTTATTTATAAAAATCCCAAAATCCCCGGTTGCAGCAGCTTTAAATAACAGCGCCTGCCAAACATTATTTGCAGCTATATAATCATCAACCTCGGCGCGGTTTAAATCAAACAGCGACTGTGTAAAATCAACAATATTGATAAGGCCGTTTTTATATAAAGTAGATTTTTGGCTGAATTCATCTCTTGCAGCTTTTACTTCTTCGGGTGCATCCTTATAGTTTTTTAATGAATTGCTAATCCTTGTTTCGGCCAGCACCTGTTCATCCCTCAATTGTTCGCTAATAAGGTCGTAATCGTCCTTAAACTCATCTGAGATAAACTTCTGCGATTTCACCTGGTAATGCACCCTTAATATGCTGGTAAGGTTCCATGTTACACCCACACCTAACAGGTAATTGTACCGTGTGGGGTCGGCGCCGGCGCCGTAACTGCCCGTGTATTCATTTGTATTGGTCCCATAGCCGCCGTTAAAGCTCGACCCCTTTCCCTGGTACACACCAAACAAACTAAAAGTTGGGTACTTATATGTATTTAAGTATTTGGCTTGTTCATCACTTACGGCAATGCGATTTTGATAGAATTGCAGTAAGGGGTGGCTCTCAAATTTTATTTGCGCCTGCGGGTCGGCGTTGTTTGGGGCTTTTATAACAAAGGTGCTATCCAACTCAAAATCCTGCGGCGGCGTGCCGAGATATTGCGCCAGCAGGTTATTTTGTTCCTGTACAATTTCCTGTGCATTAGTAAGAGCTATACGTGCAGCGGTTACTTCGGCATTGGCCTGTGATGAATCAACCCCGGCATTCAGCCCGTTCTTTACCCTTGCTACTACTACCGTTTGCAGGTCGATGGTGCGGTTAAGATTATCCTGGGCTGCTTTACTCAATTGCTGGGCCGCCAGCAGACTAAGGTAAGTACCCTCAACACGTATTTCATGCTGAAATTGTTCCTGGCCCAGATCTGTCTGATCAAGGTTAACTGTAGTTGCCTGCACCTTCACCTTTTCAACTGCGCGGCCAAAAGCGAAAAAGTCCCAGCTAACATTACTCAAGTAAAGTGAGCCAAAACCGGCGTTCCAGTTTTGTTTGGCTAATATAGGCCCTGACGATGCTACCGCTAAGCCATTGAGCCCGTAAACCGGCCCGTAATTTGAATTAACGGTGCCATAATCCTGCTGTGCGGATATACTAAGATTTGGCAGGTACTCGGTTTTTGTTTCGCTTAAAAATGCCTTTGAAGCATTTAGCTGGTTTACTTTTGATTTTATGGTACCATAATTGGCAAGGGCCATTTGCTCTGCATCTTTTATGGTAAGTACTTTTTGCTGACCTTGTGCCCTGGAGATAAACAAAACACTCAAAAAACCTAAAATGAACTGTTTTGAAGAGATGTTTAACATATGTGTATTTTTGACACGACAAAAGTAAAATTATATCCTACAATAAATGTAGGCAATATAGTATCAACCCTGTTACCGAATCTTAAACCCCAACTAATTTTTAGATTAGCGGGGCTAAAATCTCAAGGGAAAAAAGGCTGATTACGAAGCGTATAGGGACTTTTAAACTTAAAAATGCACTTTGGTGCTATTAACAGCTAAACTTATTTTTATGGGCCGCAGGCATATAATATCGGTTATTGTTTTACTTTTTTTTGACACTATATTGCTTGCACAACCAGTATTTAAGCCCTTTCAGCAGCACTTAAAGTACTTTGAAGGCACCATTAAACCCAACCAAATTTCTCAAACCCAACTGGATAATGAGGTTGGCAGTTTTTACAAGCAATGGAAAAAGCGGTTTATAAAAAATGTGCCCGGCAAAACGGAAAGTTATGTTCGGTTTGAAGGGGTTGATAAAAAACAATGCGTATCCGAAGGGCAGGGATATGGCATGGTCATCGTTGCGTTGATGGCGGGATATGACCCATCGGCGAAAGCCACTTACGATAATTTGTTCCGCTATTATAAATCCCATCCCGATAAAAGAAGCAAATATTTAATGGCATGGGCGCAATTTACCAATGGCAAAAGCTCGGACGGGACTTCGGCTACTGATGGGGATATGGACATTGCCTATTCGTTATTGCTTGCCGATAAACAATGGGGAAGTAAGGGCGCTATAAATTATCTTCAGGCCGGCAAGGATATGATCAATGATATTATGGCGCTTGATATCAACCACAAAA
>JABDCF010000158.1 GCA_013288235.1 Bacteroidota bacterium
CACGCTCGGGCAGCGCATCGGATGCCAAGGTGCCCGATTTTATTGAGTTTATTGTAAATGATATGCCGCACCATAAAACCCCGTTGCGCGGCGGCTTGCGCTGGCTCGACCTGCAATGCCTTAACCGTTATAATAAAACTTTTGTTGATGCATCCAATGCCCAGCAAATAGAAATGGTTACGGAAATTGCATATCCCAAAAAAGCAAAACCCGAAATGCAGCAAGGCGTATCATTTTTTAACCTGATGCGCAACCTTACCGCTACCGGGTTCTTCTCGTCCAAAATGGGTATTGAAGATGTTGGCTATGTGGGCAATGCGCCCAATAAATGGACTGGCGTGCCTGCCGATGTGCTGAAACAATACGGTATGGAGGATGTAGTGTAGGCTTTATTAAATGTAATGGTTTGTAATTAACACCGCAAACCATTACATTTATAAAACAAACTTATTCGCCTTATTATGTCTCCACGCACCCTTTGGAATATCGTCCTCAAAGTATTTGGTCTTTACATTTTTTTGCAGCTACTATTTTTGATACCGCAATTATTTACCATTGCTTCACTTTTATTTACCAAGTCCGATTATGGCGCAGATGCGCCGGCTGAGATAGCAGCAATATTTTTTAATACCAGCGTTTATCTCTTTATGTTTATAGCTTTTATTTTCAGGACGGACTGGCTTATTAATGCATTGCGGTTAAATAAGGGCATTGCTGAAGAAAAACTCGAACTGAATATACACCGGTCAACTGTTTTGCAAATTGCAACAATTATTGCCGGTATAGTATTGTTGGGAGTAAACCTGCCGATACTTTTAAAAGAGCTATTTACCTATTACCAGGAAATGAATATGGTAGAAGGGTTTAGGCGGTACTCAGGCGGTGGATGGATTATATTTCACCTTGTTGAGGTCTTCATCAGTTTCTTCATGATAACCAGTAGCAGGCTGATCGTGAATTTTATTGAGCGTAAAAGAAAAGGCAAAGTGCAAATACCCGGTACCGAGGTTTGAAATACTACTTCTTTTGTTTCCCGGGTAATTGCACAATAATCCTACTGCCAGATTAACCGTTTTATTGCGGCTTCCAAGTCGTTAGCTATTAAATTTTCGTTGTATCCGCCTTTTCACGCGGAGACAAATCAAATGGAACTACCACTTTGAAACTCACATTTCGTCCCATGTTAAAAATGCCCGGCTGAACGCCTGCCGGCACCGTTGGGTTATCAAAGTATTTAAGCCTGCTCATGTTCGATTGGTAGTTTACATTACCCAGGTTAGTCCCTTCAATAAATATTTCAATAACTTTCTTTCCGGCAGCATTAACAATATTACCACCTACACCGGCGCTTAACAAATTATATCCGGCAGTAGCTGTTTCTGTGCCGTAAGCTGAAAAAAAGTGGTCTTGGGCATCATAATGATCAAAACCCACAAATGCATAAACGTTTCTGAAATTATCAAACCCTTTTGCAAAAGTACCCCTCAATTCCGAGTGGGTATGCAGCGGCGGTATAAATGGTAAATATTTTAAACTATCAGGAACGCGGCCACTGGTGCCAAGGTTGGTACCGTACGTTAAGGTCATGGAGTTTTCAAAGTGCAGCCATTTAAAAGGGTGGATATCCAAATAAAACTCACCGCCATCAATTCGCGCTTTACTTTGCGTATAAGTAAATTTACTATACGGCCCAACGGGGTTTGGCGAGCCATCGGGATTTACCCTCTCCGGATTGCCATTTGCATCCAGTATCTGTTCCTGGAAAATATAGTTCTGAATATTATTATCAAAAACTTCAACGCTGGCATTAACATTTGGTAACGTTAAAAAAGCGCCCAGGTCGCCCTGTACACTGGTTTCGGGTTTAAAACTGCTGTTCCCCACATGATATATTTGCGAGCCGGGGTCGGGGCCATTGGCAGAAAGCTCGGCAATGCTTGGCGCCCTGAAGCCTTGTGCTATGTTTCCTTTTAGCAGGAACTTATCCGAGAAATTATAAGTAGCCCCTATACTCCCTGATGCACCAGAAAATGTTTTATTAAGCGCGCTGAACTGCTGGGTAACATTAGGCGTACCGCCTGGGTTTGGGCCTGTGTAAAGTGTTGGGTAATATTGGTTGGTATTATCGACATAAGCAGCCTGGCCGCTGAAAGAGCGGCTATCATACCGTGCACCGCCCGAAAGGTCGAGTTTGCCATAAGTCTTTTTTATCACAAAGAACGGGCCGATATCAAACTGGTGGTAGGCTGGGATCGGGAAATCGGTACTATACCCCAGGGTATTATTCTGGTACATCCCGTTAAGGCCAAAAGTGGTTTCGTAATCTTTGCCGAGGTCAAAATCATACTTTACATCATACGTATAGGTAGTAAGCTGTAAATTCAAGCCCGGAATATCTTGCTCGGTAGGATGGGTATATTCTCTGCGGTGACTGTATTGGTAGCCCAAATCTACCAACAGGGTACCGCTTCCTAAATTGAAAGTACTATTATCATAAATACGGTATAACTGCACATGCTGGTGCAGCTCCGGGATGGTATATGAGTTTAATGCTGATCCGGGGACAATACGCCGGACAGTATCAGCATCGCTAATTTGCTGTGTAAACTGGCGGGTAACCGGATCGCGGCTGCCATCAGGTATGGCCTGTAAATCGTCGAATATAGAAGCGTTAAGATAGCTTGTTCCCCACGATTTATTGAGCCCTAAAACTACCCTTGCATCTTTTTCTTCAAAATTAGTAGCGTACACCCGGCCATCGTGCTGGTCCTGGTAATCCTTCGCCATTTTGTCCGAGATCTGCGTACCCCAAATCAAACCGTTTTGATTACCCTGTAACCTGAATGAACTATTGATCAAGCCGTTATTCGTACCGTACAATTCAGTTAACGATCCCAGTATTTTACCCTCGGATACTGGTGGGGTTGTAATTAAATTAACTACGCCGCCAATGGCATCGGGCCCGTAACTTAAGCTTGCAGGGCCTTTTATAATTTCAACGCGGTCGATAGAGTTTTGGTCAACCTCAATGCCATGTTCATCACCCCATTGCTGCCCTTCCTGGCGTATGCCATCCTCGGCAGTAACCACCCTGTTATAACCAAGGCCATGGATAAATGGCTTTGAAATATTGGGGCCAGTAGTAACAGCGCTTATACCCGGCAAATTGGCAATCTCATCAATAACATTGCCTGATGCCGAATGTTCATCTATGTAGTTTTTACCAACTGCAACCATTGGCACCGGGTCGCGCTTTATTTCAGTGGCCTTACTTACACCGGTAATGATAACCTCGCCCGTTTCAATTGATGAGGCCTGCAATTGTATGTCAAGCACTGTGGTTTTTGTAAAATCTATTTTTTGATTAAAGGTAGCATAACCTATATAGGTTACCTGTACCAGGTAAACGCCTTTTGGTAAGTTACCCAAATTATAATGGCCGTTTACATCGGTAATAGTACCGGCCCTTATATCCGGGATGCTTATCGTTGCGCCAATAATTGGTTTTCCATCGGCTTTATCCGTAACCGTTCCTGTAAGTGTGCCTACAACCCCATCGCCCGGCCCATGATTTCCCGCTGCCATAACAGCTGTTGCAGTGAAAAAAAGTATTAGTGATAATATATATGATCGAATCCTGGTCCGCATAAAATTTAGTAGAATGATTTTGTAAAAAGAAGCTGTATTTAAAACGATTAAAAACCTTCAACATACAACCGATTAAATCCTTTTAAAGTATAAGTAAGACGCATGTAATAAACAATCGTTTTAATTAACAGACAAAAGTGTTTTAGTTTTATGTAAGATAGTTGCTGAAGGGAGGCGCACGTCCGCCGGAGATAATCAGCTGGATACTGGTAAAACTGTAACTAACAGTCTCAAAAATATGAAGTGTTGTTGTAACGGGACTAAAGTATGCCTGGGAAGTGATAACCATGGAATTATGGTTCATCACATCGCATAAATAGCATTTTTCCTTTACAGTTTGCTGTTGTATATTTTTACTATTGCTATGGTTTTGGGGTAAACCTTTGCCGGTATTGTGCTGATGGCCATATACCATAAACTGGCCTGCAATAAAACAGATCAGCAATATCCACGAATGAATAATATGATATTTACTTGTTTTCAAACCGTCAGTTACCCTTTTTACAATTATTAACAAAAGTAGCCAATAAAAGTTTCCAAATGTCGGCTAAACGTAACAATCTTGTTAAATGCAACGAAATTGCATTGGTTTATTTTAGTACATAGCTCATAGCCCATAGTCGAAAAGTAATAAGGAGATATAGTATAATAAGAGTTGCCGTGAATTTTACTATGAGCTATAGTCTATCAACTATGAACTATCATATATTTGCTTCATGAAACCTGCGGAGATCAATTTAAAATGGAGTGCGTTACAGCAGCGGATCGCTGACGAGTTTGATAATGAGAAACCGGATATTAAAGTAATGCTGTTTTTAATAGGCGTACAGGAACTTGGCA
Organism: Bacteroidota bacterium; assembly: GCA_013288235.1. GTDB lineage: Bacteria > Bacteroidota > Bacteroidia > Sphingobacteriales > Sphingobacteriaceae > Mucilaginibacter. Next base: position 4,489 of record JABDCF010000158.1, read on the forward strand.
AAGGACCGAAGAAATTCAGCAAACGGCAAAAGGAAGAGCTAATGCATATTGCTAATTGTAAGTTATTCAGCATGATGGGTTTTTATGAGCTTGAAGGGCTGGACCAGGATGGCTGGCCACATTGGAAGCTGGTTAAAACGGTTCCCAATTATACTATACTTGAACAGGAAATGATGTTAAAATCGTTAATAATTAATTATTTTGAGGAGATTGGTGAGTAGTTTATTGAGTTGATTAAGTGAGAGGTTTTTAGCAGCCTACAACTTAATCAACTACTCACGTAATCAACCTAACCAACCGGAACATGAAAAAACTCTTTACAACAACCTTATTATTGCTCACGCTGGCAACAGCATTTGCCAAAGGGCCGAAAAACCAGTATGTGCGGGTAAAAACGAGCTACGGCGAATGTATTATCCGTTTGTATAACGAAACTCCAAAACACCGCGACAATTTTATAAAACTGGTAAAAAAAGGGTTTTATAATGGCACCTTATTTCACAGGGTGATACAAAACTTTATGATACAGGGCGGCGACCCGGATTCCAAAGACACCACTAAAGCAAAACGAGGCGCTGAACTTGGTAACGGCGATGTTGGTTATACGGTACCGGCAGAATTCAGGGACAGCCTTTTTCATAAACGCGGGGTATTGGCCGCTGCGCGGGATGATAACCCGGCCAAGGCATCCAGCGGGTGCCAGTTTTATATTGTTGAAGGTAAACGGTTTACCGATGGTAAGCTGGATACCCTTGAGCAAACGCGTTTAAAAGGCCGTAAAATACCGGCCTGGCAACGGGAATATTATAAGTCGGTAGGCGGTGTGCCGCACCTCGACCAAAATTATACCGTTTATGGTGAGGTAGTTACCGGCATCGATATGGTTGATCGTATTGCTGCCGTTAAAAAAGATAAGAACGACCGCCCCCTTGAGAATGTGCCAATGACCGTTGAATTGTTGAGTAAAAAAGAATGCAAACAGTTGGATAAGATACTGGGGCTTACGCGCTAAGCCTTTTTTTATTTCGGAAGTCGGAATGCCAAATGCGGAATTGTTTGATTTAGGAGGTCTGAGTTTCGGAATTATTTTTTTAGTATTGAGCTAATTAATTCTTAAATCCCAAATCGAACATCCGAAATCCGAAATGAAAATAATCACCTATAACGTAAATGGCATCCGTTCGGCAATAAACAAAAACTGGCTGGCCTGGCTACAGGCTACAGATGCCGATGTGGTTTGCTTACAGGAAATAAAAGCTACGCCCGATGTATTAACCGACCTTACATTGGTTGAACAATTAGGCTACGAGCACTATTGGTACCCTGCCGAAAAAAAAGGCTATAGCGGAACGGCTATCTTCACCAAAAAAACACCCAAACATGTGGAATATGGATGCGGCATAAGTGACTATGATCGTGAAGGCCGCAACATCCGGGTTGATTTTGATGATGTTTCGGTAATGAGCGTTTATTTTCCATCCGGCTCAAGCGGGGACGATAGGCAGGCTTTTAAGTATAGGTTTCTTGATGAGTTTGGCCGGTACCTGGAACTGTTGCAATCACAATGCCCCAAATTGGTGGTATCCGGCGATTATAATATTTGTCATAGGCCAATCGATATTCATAACCCAAAATCAAATGCCAATTCATCAGGCTTTTTGCCTGAAGAACGCGAATGGATGGAAAATTTTATAGAGTCAGGCTATATCGATACCTTCAGGCATTTAAACAAGGAGCCGCATAACTATACCTGGTGGAGTTTCAGGGCAAACTCACGCGCTAAAAACTTAGGCTGGCGTATCGATTATAATATGGCTACAAGCGCGCTGGAAGGCAATATTAAACGGGCGGCTATATTGCCTGAGGCAAGGCATTCAGATCATTGCCCGGTGTTGCTGGAGTTGGAGTTTTAATATATCTTCATTCGCTCAACCATAAGCGCCATGAAATTGCTTTTATTATACCTGTTGCTTAATAAACCAAAACTATCAATGGATACAGTAATTCACAAACCGGAATATTTCATCGCTATGGAATACAAGGGCTTATCAAATTGTATTTATAAGGTTTTTATTACTGATAGTTTAATTATGTGTGCCAAAGTGAATGGGTACATTAGCGTTGAACCAAACTTTGGTATGGGAACATCTGTCCCGAAGGAACTAATGCATAACCCCGAAGCTTATGTAAATAAAGATATGGAGGCGAAATACCACGGCCTTTTATCCGACATCCAGGGCTTTCTTAAGGCCAACAAGCAAAACTTCATTATCAGGAAAAAAGATATTCTTAAAATATTTAATAATCCCGAAAAAAAATGGGGCATGGGGTATTACCCGCAAAGTGGAAGGATCATTACTCAAACTATCAAAGCGGATTATAATAAATTGCCGGAAAGAGAGCTTATATTGGTTGGCGACCAAAATCCTGATGAAATATTGAGCAAACTCTGTAAATAAAACGACACCGCTTTATATG